>CAZJJT010000363.1:0-5239 GCA_964546395.1 uncultured Fibrobacterota bacterium | reverse complement strand
GACATGGGATTTAAAAACCGTCCGTTCATGTCACCCGAGATGTACGCGGCGCTCATTCAGCCCGGCCACAAGCTGCTCTTCGATTTTGCGCACAGCCACGGGCTCAAGGCGATCGTGCACTCCTGCGGGTTTGTCGAACCGCTGGTGCCGGGGCTGATCGAAGCCGGCATGGACTGCCTGCAGGCCATGGAAGTGAAGGCGGGCATGGACGTGCTTCGCCTCTCGGAGCAGTTCGGCGACCGCATCGCGTTCTGCGGCAACCTTGACATCCGCGAACTCATCAGCAACGACTTCGGTCGCATCGACGCCGAAATGGACCGCAAGATTCCCGTTCTGCTCGAACGCAACTGCGGGTTCATCGTTCACAGCGACCACTCGGTCCCGCCCCAGGTGGATTTTGCCAGCATGAGTCACTGGTACGACCGGGCGAGGAGCTACAACTAGGCCCGGCTATGGTAGGGGCGCTGCCCCTAAGACCCCGTGCGGAAGATGCGACCGGTGGCCCCCTCCGAGCCTCCCCCGGGGGAGGCGGGCTTCTGTTCGTCTGTGCCTGAGCGCAGCGGCTGCTGCGCGTCAAGGCAGTGCTGCGCCTCCGGTGCTGTCACTTCGTCAACGCAGTGCGCGCCTGGTCTGAACACCAGGAAACGCGCACATGTTTGCATTGCGAAGGCGATGTCGTGCGTGGCGATCAGCATCGCGGTGCTGCGCGAGCGAAGCATCGCGGCCAGTGAACGCCGCCCGGGAGGGTCCAAGGCGAGCGTAGGCTCGTCGAGAAGCAGCACTGCCGGGTCGGTCACCAGCACGCCCGCCAGCGCCACGCGCTGGCGCTGGCCGTGCGACAGGTGGAACGGGGAGTGATCCCAGTGCTCGCCCACGCCGAGTTCCTCGAGCATGACACGCGCCTGTTCCTGTGCCCGCGCCGCAGATTCACCGTGCCGCATCGGCCCGAACGCCACATCATCGACTACGCGCGGGAACAACAGTTGGTGGTCCGGTGAGCTAAACAGGAACCCCAGCCGCTTTCGCACGTCGACCGCTGTGGTCGGGCCGAGCACAATCCCGTCCACTTCGATCGCCCCCTCAAACGGTAGAAGACCGGTGGCCGCGAGCAGGGCCGTGGTCTTCCCGCAGCCGTTGAGGCCAAGCAGTGCCACCCGCTCGCCGGCGGCCACGCTGAACGAGCACTGTTCGAGTACGCACGGCTCCTGTGGCTGGTAGCGTACCGACACTCGGTCGAACACCAGCACCGGGCTCATCGGGGCCCCCATGCGCGAAGTGCAACCGTTGCCACGCACAGCGCACCGGCGAAGGCTGTGGCCGCGATATCGGCAGCGGCGAGTCGCTCATGCTGACGAGACAACGCCGCGGCGGTTGTGTAGCCCCGCACGACCATCGCGGCAGCAGTCCGTTCCGCTTCATACAGCATCCGTGTCATCCATACAACCGGGAACGCCATTGTCACGCGCAGACCAGGTCTGCTTCCCGCACTTCGCAGCCGCAGGCCGCGAATCACCCATCCGGTCTGTTCGCTCATGAACACTGCCCGGTTGAGTATCTGCAGCAGCAGTACGCTGAGCGGCCTGGGCAGGGGAAGGCCGGTAACGGCGCGATGGGTCTCGCTGAGGCGAAGGCTGGCGACAGTTGCGGCGGACACAAACAGGCAGAGCGATCCACGAACGCCGATGGCAACCGTGACGAGAAGACGGTCGCGCAGGAGCGGCGGGGCGGTGCCGCCGGCGCCCGCCCACGGAGTCAGTGCGAGAATGGGGAGGACGAGCATGAGGCTTGCGACGGTGCAGGCAGCCCAGGCGCGCGCGGGAAGACCGCACAGCAGGCACCATGTCGCCACCGCGGCAATCGCGAGCCCGATGAGCAAGGTCGTGTGCATCGGGACCACCAGGCATGCGGCAATCACAAACGCCCCGCACAGAAGGCGCACGTGGGGGAGAAGGCGGCGCACCGGGCCGTTCGCCGAACCCCAGAACTGTGTCATCGCCCGTATCACGTGTCCTCGCCTCGCGGCGCGCAGGCGCTTACGAGGTACTGCTCCTCGTCGTCGACAGTCGCCGCCACCACGAACCCGGCTTCCGAGAGAATCTGAGCGGTCTGTTTCGCGGGCGCCAGCAGGTGAGTGTGCACGGCCGGACCGGCACTGGAGTGGATCGCGTTGATACGCGTTCGCGGCGCTGTGTGCCAGATATGCAGCATCCCGTGTCGACGCAGCAGGCGCAGGATACGGTCGGCGGCCAGGCGCGGGTCGGCCAGGTGGGGCCACACGCCGAAACAGAATACGCGGTCGAACCGCTCGGACCCCAGTGCGGCCGACTCGAGCGCGCCCTGCACCCATCGCACCCGCGTGTCGTTCACGTTTGCCTGCGCTTTCTCGAGCATGCGTGCCGAAAGGTCCACCGCCACCACGCGGCCCTCCGGTCCGAGCCGTCTGAGCAGCGCCGCGGTCAGGTTGCCAGTCCCGCATCCGACGTCGAGCACACGCTCTTCCGGCGCCACCCCGAACCCGGCCAGAGCCGTGTCGAGACGCGCCGCCACTTCGCTCGCCGGGTACTGCACGTCCCAGCGGGAGGCGAGATCATCGAAAAAAGCAATGAGTGTCGGCTCATACGCCGTCATCGGTGTGCTCCAGGGGACGGACCGCGGGCGAGACTGCCCGTGAGAGTCTGACTATCGCGGGTACCGCGATCACCATCAGGACCACACCGGGCCAGCCGCTCAGCAGTGAGGCGCCGGCGACCCACGCGGCAGGAAGCTGCATCAGGCGGGCGCTGAGGTACACCAGCGCTACACCGAGTACGCGTCCGAGCAGAAGAACGGGGACGAGTACGACAAGCGTGGGGACCCGTGGCCGCCAGGTGTGCAGCACGGCAATCAGCGCCCCCATTACGGCCAGCTCCACGCTCATGATCGGCGCTATCGGGGGATAGAACGGCGGCATGCCGGTGAGCGCACCCGAGAGCGGGGGTATCACCAGTGCCGTGAGAGCTGCCGGGAACGGTCGTACGAAGAAGGCCAGTGTCACCAGCGGAAGGTACATGGGCATGAACACCTTCCCGAGGTGAAACAGGTGGAAGATGACGGGGAGCAGCATGGCCGCGGCGCCGCACACGCTGCAGTAGGCAATCTCCCGCGGTCGCATCATGTCATACTCCAAGGCGTATGCCGGCAAGCAGGTGAATGCCCGGCATGGAATAGTCGAGAATATAGGCGTACGGCCGGTTGAGAAGATTGCGGACAATGACGTACGGCTCCAGAAGCGCGCCGGAGCGTGTCGTGCGGCTCATGCGCACCGACCCGTCGACAACAAACACATCGGGAATACGCTCGCGGCTGTAGTTCTCCATGTAGATGCCGTGGACCCACTCGCCTTCGAGCGCAACGGTCACTGCTGTCCCGCGCACACGCGGTCCCCACTCCAGCCGTCCGTTCACCTTCGCCTCGGGGTTCTGCCGCGTGTACCGCCCGACATCCTGCCAGCAGCCCGTCAGCTCCAGCCGCACCGGGAACCGCTCGGGCGTCGAGACCTCCACCTCCACTCCCGTAATCTCCATGTTGTCGATGTTCACCACCTCCGCGCTCGGCCAGTGTCCGAAGTACTTGATAAGCTCATCGGCCCAGGTGCGGTACACCGCGCACGACAGCCGGCCGAACCACGGCGTCAGCTCCAGGCTCGCATCCCAGGTGTATGCCCGCTCGGGCTCCAGGTCGGGGTTGGCCGTGGGGAACGGAAGGTAGAGTTCGCGCAGTGTGGGTTGACGGAAATTCCGCGAGAAACGGGTCTGCAGCCCGAGCCAGGGAAACCAGCGCCACGCCAGTCCGGCCTTGTACAGCGGCACCCACCCGTACTCGGTGCTGTAGTACACGCGTCCGCCTGCCACAGCCGCGATACCAAGTCCGGGCTTGAACGTGAACTGCCCGTACAACGCCCCACCGGTGGTGGCTGACAGTTCCTGGCGGGCGAGTACCCATAGTGTGTCGCCGCCCGCATTGGTGGTGTCCACGAGTTGCTCCACCATGCCGTCCACCCGGTCAACCGCAACACCCGCAACCACGCCCAGGTGGTTGCTGAGCAGCGGCAGGGTCACGTGCGCATCACCGCCCAGCGAGTAATCACGCGAATGGAACCCGTCGTAGAGCCGGTGTACGCCAAGAGTGAACCACGGCGCGGCTTCCATCTGCAGCGGGCCCCGCTCACAACTCAGTCGCGCGGAGAGCATGTTCCGAGTGACTTCAAACCAGCGGCGGGGTACCGCGGGAACGTTGTCAGTCCCGGGATCAGCGCCCTCCAGGTGTACGACTTTCTCGCGGACCGACACCTCGCATCCCGAGCGTGTCTGCACGCGAACACCCGCCTGTCCGGCGACACTCGACGATTCGCACCCGTCACGGTGCCCCTCGGTCGTGAACGCCGAGAACGCTCCGACCGCGCCTACCGCACCGCGCTGCGCGAACACCACCGCGCGATCACGGAATGTGTTGTAGCTGCCCCAGGCGGCGTCGTTCTCGAATCTGATCCCGGCGCTGTCGGGCCACCGGTTCTCCATCAGTATCACCCCGCCCATGGCGTTGGTCCCGTACAGCACCCCGTCACCGCCCTTCACAACCACGACGCGGTCGATCAGCGAGGGCGAGAACGCATCGGGAATCGGGTGCCCGAATATCCCCTGATAGTCGGGTGCACCATCCTCCACAATGAGTATCTGCGTATTCGGACTGCCGCCGAGGCCGCGCATGTAGATGCCGCCCGAAGAGCCGGATGCAACCCCGTGCAGCCCCGCGCCCCGGCTGGTGACATAAATGCCGGCCGACGACTGTGAAAGCGCTTCTAGGGGGGTGGCGCGGCTTGAGGCCCGGATGTAGTCGCCGTCCACCGTGGTGCGTTGGGTTGTGGGGTCGGGCCCTTCGGGACGCTGGTCGCGTACCGTGAGTGTATCGAGGGTGCGCGCAGTCGTGCTGTCTTCTGTTACGGACGCGGGAAACGCCGGGAGTGTAACGGATACTACCAGCAGGGCAGCAGTCATGTACGCCCGCTCAGTGCCCATACGGCCCCGAAACCGAGAAATCCTGCTCCATCCCGTCGAGCGTGATTTCCACAATCAGGAAATCGCCGTAGTCGGCGGTGTGGTTCGCGGTGGTCTTGTAGTTGTACCAGACCGGTGTTTCGGAAACCACGTCGGTGTCGCTGGCGAGCCAGGAGCTGTCGCACATGCAGATACTGTCGACAAGC
>CAZJJT010000362.1:0-5241 GCA_964546395.1 uncultured Fibrobacterota bacterium | reverse complement strand
AGGGCCCTCACCGCAGGAACTGCGAACGGAACTGCAGCGAGCCTGCAGGAAGGCACTCGACAAGGCCCGGCGCAAGCTCGAGAAGCAGCAAGCGGAACTCGAGGAGGCGCGCAAGGGGGCCCAGTACCAGCAGTGGGCGGATACGCTGCTTGCCAACCTCCAGGAGCTGCGGCGTGGTCTGAGCGAAGTCGTGCTCGCAAACGTGCACAGCGGTGAGCTCGAGACGATCAAGCTGAACGCGAAGTTCGACGGCAAGGGGAACGCAGAACTGCTGTTCAAGAAGGCGCGCAGGGCCAAGAGGGGTGAACAGCAGGCTGAGGATAAGGTTGAGGAGACGCAGGAGGAACTGCGGAAGCTTGGCGGAATTGCGGAGAGACTGAAGAAGAAGGTTGAGGGTGAGGATGAGACTGAGGAACTGCGGGGTCTCGAGCAACTCAGACAGGAGCTGGCTGATCTGTCTGCCCTCCGTCGTCCGTCGTCTGTCGCCCCCAACCAAGCCCTCGTTGCCGAGGAGGCCCTGCCGTATCGCAGGTTCACCATCGACAACACCACTATCCTCATCGGCCGCAACGACGAGCAGAATGACGAGCTCACGGTGAAAGTGGCGAAGCCATGGGATATCTGGATGCATGTGGCACAGCATGCCGGCTCGCACGTGGTAATCAGGCGCAACCGCAAAGACCCGTGGCCGAGCGACCGAGTGATGAACGCGGCAGCATCTCTGGCGGCCTGGTTCAGCAAGGCCCGTCACGCGGGTGGTGTGGAAGTGCACATTGCCGAGCGCCGCTATGTCGAAAAACGCCGCAAATCGCCGGCGGGACAGGTGTTTCTGAAGCAGTACCAGACACTGAGGGTGACTGCGCGGGATCCGCAGGAAATGTTCAGAGCAGGGGGGACACAGGAGATAGGAGATAGGACACAGTAGGCACCCCTGCGAACCTACGTTCTTCGCGCAGGAAGTCCGAGAGGTATGCTTCCCCCTTGTGCATCTCCTCCTGTGTCCCGTCTCCTGTGTCCTATCTACTGTGTCCTATCTCCTGTATTCTGTGTACCATGCCTCGCACCTGTGTCCTATATTCGGCTGTATCACCTTATTGAAGGGACTCCCATGCCCACCCCCTCCCCCGTCCACACCACCGTACACGTTGAGCCCGGCCAGGCGGTAATCCAACAAGGGAGCCTGGGTGAAGGGTTGTTTGTCCTGATGCGCGGGAGGCTCGAAGTGGTTCGGGACAACGTCCGCATCGCCACTATCTCGCAGAAGGGGTCGTTTGTGGGTGAGATCAGCTCAATACTGGGCTGTGCCTGCACGGCAACGGTCGTCGCCACCGAGCCCTGCGAACTGCTCCATGTCGGGAATGTCACGCGGTATTTCGAGACCAATCCGCAGGCAGCCTACGTGCTTGCCCAGACCATGGCACGCAGAATCATGGACATGAACAGCAAGCTCGTGGTGGTGGAGCAACTGGTTCGGCAAATCGAGAAGGAGCATACGCTTCTTAAGGAGCAGAAGGAGCGGATCGCGAAGATTCTCGAGGAAGTGCCGGGGATTTTCTGGACGAATAGTGAAAGAAGTGAGAAGTGAGGAGGACAGCACTGCCACAGCTGTCTACGGGGGCTGCGCCAGGTACCGGGCGGGTGGGGGCCGTGGTATGCAGAGCATCGTTGGCCCGGACCCTCGGAGGGCAGTTGCCCCCCCTCGCCGCCCTATGCCGTATTCCCCATGCCGTACGTCATCTCCCCCTGACACGCCAGCCCTCCGCCTTGACCGTCGCCGCCGTCACGAGTCATATTGGCCGTGTTAGGTCAGGCAGTACACCTATCGATGCCAGCTCCGCGCTGCTGTCAGGGCCAACCAACTCGTAGTCCACTAGCGCAGTACCACTTGCAGGAAAAGGAGCATGTCGCATGCGCACCTCTCTCGTATTGGCGTTTGTTCTGGCGACGGTTCTGCAGGCTGCGGTACCGTCGGACACGTGTCGCGCTGAGACCTGGGTAAGCAATGGGAGTGTCAATGCGATACTGCCCGTTGACAGCCTGGTGTACATTGGCGGGGAGTTCACCCAGGTGGGCCCCTACACTGGCCACGCTGTTGCGTTCAGCTCTACGACCGGGGACACACTGGCGACGTTTCCGACAGTAGATGGTACAACCGTGAACGCGGTTTGCCCGGACGGCAATGGGGGATGGTTTATCGGTGGCCAGTTCGCATCAGTGGGCGGTCTGCAGCGCTACGGTCTCGCCCGTATTCTCTCGGATGGCACCGTTGATCCCTCCTGGGCCATCACCGTGAATAGTGTCAACGCCCTGACGCTCAGTGGCACAGCGCTCTATGTTGGCGGCACGTTCACGACAGCCGGGGGACAGAGCAGAACCCGCATAGCCGCCATCGACGTCTCAACTGCCAGCGTTACGGCCTGGAACCCAGCTGCCAACGGAGAGGTAACAGCCATCGCCGTGAGTGGAGCCGTGGTATACGTTGCGGGTGCCTTCACCTCGATTGGTGGGCAAACACGAAACCGCATCGCCGCACTCGACGCCTCAACAGGGAACGCGACGACATGGAATCCCAATGCCTCCGGCACAGTCAGGGCACTGGTTCTCAGTGGCAGCACTGTATACGTCGGAGGCAGCTTCTCGACCATTGGCGGACAGAGCCGCAACCACATCGCCGCCCTTGACATCAGCACCGGTAGCGCAACCACATGGGACCCTGGCGCTGACGGAACAGTCAATGCCATCGCCGTCGGTGGCTCGACAATCTATGCCGGAGGAGATTTCCACACCATCGGTGGGGCCTCGCGGGACTGGATTGCGTACCTGAACGCGACGACTGGACTTGCTGAGGTCGCCCACCCAGTGTTCAACAATACGGTCAGCTGCCTTCTGCTCAGTGGCACAACGCTCTATGTAGGCGGGTACTTCACGGACATTGACGGCGAAGACCGGAACCGCGCGGCAGCACTGAACTCTGCATCGGGCAGCCTTCTGGCCTGGCACCCGAACACCAACGACATGGTGAACTGCATTGGATTGAGTGGCACAACAGTGTACGTCGGGGGTGACTTCACGAGCGTCAAGGGAGTCAACCGCGCCTACATCGCGGTCCTCGATGCGAGGACGGGCGCTGCCACCAGCGCGCACCCAGATGCCGACGGTACGGTTCGCTGTCTGGCCAGAGGCCGAAACGCTGTCTACGTCGGCGGCTTCTTCAGCACAATCGGGGGGCAGAGTCGCTCGAGGATTGCGTCACTTGACCCCGCAACAGGGGCAGTTACCAGTTGGGATCCGGGCGCTAACAATGCGGTCTTCGCTGTGGTGCCCGACGCAGACGTGGTATACCTGGGAGGGCAGTTCACATCTGCCGGTGGCCAGACACGCAACCGCATTGCCGCAATTGACGCAAGTACCGGTGCGGCCACTTCGTGGAACCCGAGCGCCAATAACATCGTGTATGCCCTGGCTGTCCACGACACTGTGGTGTATGCGGGTGGGCTCTTCACCTCGATAGGTGGCCAAGCCCGGAACAGGATAGCTGGACTCGACGCCGCGACAGGCGGAGCCACGACCTGGAGCCCCGTGGCCAATGCAGAAGTGCGTGCCCTTGCAGTGAACGACAGCTCTCTCTATGTGGGAGGATACTTCTCGAGCATTGGCGGCCAGGCGCGTAGCCGCATAGCCGCGTTCAGCATGCCGACGGGGGACTTGGCCGACTGGAGTCCAGCCGCAGGCGCCAACGTGTTTTCAATCGCACTTGCCGGACACGCAGTCTACTTCTCTGGTTCCATGGGCGCCAGGGCTGTCGCAGCAGCCGACGGCTCCCAGTCGCTGTGGTCTACCTTGGTAAGCAATGCCAGCACCTACCCAGCGTACGCGGTGGCAACCAGCGGCAGCGCGGTGTACGTTGGGGGCAGCTCCACCAACATAGGGTGGAGAGGCCATCCCTGTTTCGCCCAGTTCGGCGACTTCGAGTACGCCCCTGTCCTCGACTCCATCTCCCCTCACTCCGGCCTCGATACGTCGTCCACTGTATCGACAAGCATCCATGGGAATCACTTCCGTGACGGCGCGATGGTCAAACTAAGCCGCAGCGGGCAAAGCGACATCGTCGCAACTGGCCTGGCAGTGGCCTCAGAAGCCCTCATCACCTGTGTTCTCAACATCTCCGGAGTTCTTCCAGGAGTATGGGATGTCATAGTCACCAACGAGGACTCCAAGAGCGACACTCTGGTTGGCGGGTTCACTGTTCTCTCTGCACCACCCGCACTGGTTTCGCCGGCAGACGGGGCCGAGGGGGTTGGTGTTACGCCTACGCTTGTGTGGCACCGTGAAGCGGACGACTCCCTCTACACGCTGCAGGTATCGGCTTCGCCCACGTTCTCGCTGCGCATCATCAACGACAACCAGATCACCGACACCGCCGTGCAAATCCCGCCAGCGCTCCTGGCAGCGGGAACCGTGTACTACTGGAAGGTGGCATGCACCAAGAAGGGTGGCGAGGTCACTTCCTTCTGCACCCAGTGGTCATTCAACCCCTCCTACGGGCTACCCGCAGCGGTCGTACTGTCCTCCCCCGCCGATAGCGACACGGTGCACGCCGACAGTGTCCAGCTCGCGTGGGCGGCTGCCACACCTGCAGTCGACCGCTACCGGGTCGAATTCTCAACTGACCCGCTCTTCGCCACTTCCACAAGCGATAGTACTGTCACCGACACGACTTATATGGCGCATGGCCTGCAGAACGACAGCACCGTGTGGTGGCGCGTGCAGGCCCACAACGCCACGGGATGGGGTGCGTGGAGCGCGGCAGCCTCCATCGTGGTCAGGATTCCTGTCGCAGTTGGCAGGAGAAACGCGGTGCCGCAGGCGTTCACGTTCGGGGTGACCAGCAACCGAGGGACAGTCAGCTATGCGCTGCCCAGGGCCAGCCAGGTATCGCTGCGCCTGTTCAGCCCCAACGGCCAGGTTCACAGGGTGGTCAGCACCCATCAGGCTGCCGGCTACTACACCGTTGACCTGCAGAGCGTTGCTTCTGCAAGTGGCACGTATGTGGTTGTGTTTGAGGCTGAAGGGTACAGCAGGACATCGCCGATCTGCCTGGTGAGGTAGTCTCGGGACCCTTCGGTGCAGTTGCGAAGCGAGCAGCATTCGTGTATATTAGTTGTCTGTTCGGGACAGCACGTACGAGCAGTCGCTACGAAATATCGCGGGGTGGAGCAGTCCGGTAGCTCGTTGGGCTCA
>CAZJJT010000361.1:4031-5267 GCA_964546395.1 uncultured Fibrobacterota bacterium | reverse complement strand
TCGACCCAGAACCACGTCGTCAAGCTGAGAATCTGCTCGCAGCGGCTGTGCGAGCAGTTGAATCGGTGGATGCGTGACTCCGAGTCGGACCGCCGCGCGTTTTTCGACAAGAACGCACAACGGGCCTATGTTCTGTTCGTGCGCACGTACCTGGGCTACCCCACACCGCCGACGATGCGGCGGGGCGCCGAGCCGAATACCCTCGTGGTACCCCGGGCCAGCGTGGAGTAGTGCGACGCAGCCTGGCATCAGCTTCACAGGCGGGTTATGACTGGGACAGCAGGCGAAAAACTCTCCTTCGAGCGCCGCTACTTCGAGCACACCTGGTACCCGGACATATCGGCGCCCCGGTTCTTCGTTGAGCCGTTCACGCTTCGTCGCGAGCGACTGGGGCGGGCCGAAGTGTTCAGTGGCGTTGAGATAGACGTCGTTCGCACGGGAAGCGGCCAGTTCTACATGGATGGACGGCGCTTCGGGATAGGGCCCGGTGACGTGCTGTTCTACGACTGCATGGTTCCCCACCGGCACGAACCCACCACGGACACGCTGGACGTGCTCGGCGTGCATATCCAACTCGCGGCAATCGTGGACCTCGGTCCGGTGCAGGGCGACATGCGCCTTTACGAGCCATTCGTGGCTGGGCGGGCTGGCCGCTCCCCGCTCATCGTCGGCGCCCCCGAACTTGGCACCGCCCTGGAGCGCGCCTATGCACACCGCACCGCCAATGCCCTCGACTGGGACATCATGGCGTGGCAGGACGTCACTGCCATTCTCTTCGCACTCCGTGCACGTCATGAATCCCTGCTCGCCCAAACACGCAACGCCTATCCCCTTGGCGAGAACACACTGGTTATGAGAGCGCTGGCGTTCATCGAAAAGCACTTCGCTGAAGCCATCGGTCTGGAGGAGATCGCCGGTGCCTGCGCCAGCAGCGTGTCGTCGCTGTCACACCGCTTTGCCGATGCCATGAACGTCAGCCCCATCGAGTACCGCAACCGCCTGCGGGTCGCGCGGGCGGTCGAGCGTATCACGCAGACCAACGACGGGCTCAACCGCATCTGCTTCGACGTGGGGTTCGCGTCGGTGTCGCAGTTCTACGAGCTGTTCAAGCGACTGACCGGCCAGACGCCCGCATCTCTCAGAAGACCGTAGCCGGGGCTGCTTTGGCCGGGTACCCCACTCGCAACAGCGCTCTCACCATTCTGCCGGATGCAGGAAACAGGAACTCCTCTGCCT
>CAZJJT010000361.1:0-3931 GCA_964546395.1 uncultured Fibrobacterota bacterium | reverse complement strand
CGCAACAGCGCTCTCACCATTCTGCCGGATGCAGGAAACAGGAACTCCTCTGCCTGATTGCGGTTGGCCGACATGGCACCATACGATACTTTGTGTATCTGCGCGTGCAGCCAAGACCCAACCGGGAGGTTTCCATGCCGTGTGTATACTACATCGCCAACGGTTTCTGTCATACGCCAACCGACACCGACAAGCGCTACGGCATCACCGAACTGCGCATCTTCAACCCGCTCCCCACCGAGACCTCGGTCCGCATGACCGCGTACTACCAGGACCGCGCGCCACGTGAACTGCCCTCGTTCACGATTCCCGGCGGCAGGACTCCTCTGCTCGTGTTCCCCGATGCCTCGTTCATGGAGAGCGACTACCGCGAATACTTCCAGGACTGCGGCCCGTGGGGAATGAAACTCGTGAGCGACTCACCCCTCGTGGCTGACCATATTCTCAGCGCCGGGCTCCAGGGCCCGCCCGGAAATGTCAAGTACTCGGGCGGTGTCTGCGATACACTCATGCACCCGCGCCTGTCGCGACTGTGGTACTTCGGCGATTTCATCAAGATCGTACACAAAGACCCTGCGAACGCACCGTTCCCGTTTGATGAGTACGAGTGGTACCACATTCTCAATCCGCACAAGACCGAAGCGCAGGTTGTGTTCAGGATGGTCCGCTGGGACGGCTCCACCGAACACCGGGAGTTTGTCGTGCCTCCTGAACGCGTGCTGATGTTCGACAACTTCGACTGGTACGACTCGACAGTCGGCGGCGGGTTCCGGGCCGTAAGCAACGTGCCGGTGCTGGTGGAGTGCGAGCGCATGATTCACGGCCACGGGAGTCTCACCGAGTGGGGTGTGCACATTCACTGTCCGCGCCCGGGTGTCCCTGCCCCACTTGTCTGGAACGAAGAGGACGCGGCCTGATCGCACACTTGCAGGAGAATGACCATGGCAACGGTTCAGACAGTCGAAGGCCCTCTCGACACCTCCAAGCTTGGCGTCACACTGGTTCACGAGCACCTCAATTTCCGCACGTTTCCGTGCAACGTCCCCGAGAAGTACCTGCGGAAGAACCGCGACTACCACTACAAGCTGTTCCGTGACGCAGCGGATGTCGGTATCAACACCATGGTCGACTGCGGACCGTTCCCCGACATTCCGGAGATACTGAAACTGCAGGAAGCGTTCCCGGAGATCAACCTGGTGCTCTCCACGGGGGCCTACGTTGAAGGCGCGGTGCCGGAACCGATCCGCAGCTACACCGAGGACCAGATGGTTGCGCACATGGTGAAGAATATCACCAGGGGGTACGACCGATTTGAGAGCACCGGGGTCAAGGCGGGAATCATCAAGGTCGCAGGCAACAAGTCCACCCTCACCGACTGGGAGAAGAAGAACTTCCGGGCCGCCGCGCGCGCTCAGCGCGAATGCGGCGTGCCAATAGTCACGCATGCCTGCGCCGGTGCGCGCGAGCAGATGGAGATCCTGCGCGAGAACGGCGCCTGCATAGAGGCCACGTTCTATTCACACGTGGAGGCCGAGTTCGGCTGGGACGGGCGCACGAAGGAGCAGGAAGGCGAATACCTTCTGGATGTGGCCAAGGCAGGCGGCTACCTGCACTTCAACAACTTCGATTTCGAATTCGACACACCGTTCCCCGACATGCTCTACCTGATCAACTACCTTGAAGCGCAGGGCTGCGGACACCGGATATTCTTCAGCATCGACACCAACTGGTCGTTCGACGAGGATGGCAACATCTGGCACGAGGCCCAGCGCCAGCACCCGGAGACCGGCAGGCGCACCTACGCGTATGCAATCACGGATGCCGCCACCATGCTCATGAAATCGGGTGTCTCGCTGCAGCGCATCTGGAAGTACCTGGTCGACAATCCACGGCGTTACTTCGAGGCGTCGTCACCCCGGCGAGCAACGGAGGCAGCATGAGTGTGCATATCAGGGGCATTCGTGAAACCATCTTCTTTGCGTACCGCGGCAGGAAGCTCTGCCAGAAACTCGAGGTCATCCTGGAGAGTCCGGCGGCGGGCAGCGCCGAGGTCTCTGTGGCGTGCCGAGGGGCAGACACGCTGCGCACATGTGTCGCACTCACCGCGGGTACGACCGACTGCGCATGCTTCGCCCCCCTGCTCTGGCCTCGCGCGGCAGCCCGTGCCACCGTAACCGTCCGGGTTGACGGCAGGCGGGTTGCCGAAACATCCGCGACCATCGGCACGCACCGCCCCTGGACCATCTATCTGCTGAGTGACCTGTGCGCTGACGACACCTGGGCCTACGACAACCTGCGCATGCACGACCGCGATGACTACCTCACCACGCGCACCGAACTTGCAGCCGGGCAATCGAACGCCTACAACCTTGCGACCACCTACCAGGTCGAGCGGTTTTTCAAGCAGGCGACTCCTGCCGAGAGACGGCGGTTGCGGCAGGCCCTTGCGGGCGGCCGGCTCAGCGCAACACCAACCCCCACGCAGCTGTTGTGCGGTGCGTATTTCCTGGGAGCCTATCCCCTGCTGCTCGAGCCGTACCGGCGGCTTGTGCTGCCCGTGCTCACGCACGACAAGCCGCAAGCGGCGTACCACATGGAAGCCACGACGTGGACCAACGGTTTCGTCTCGCTGTGTGCCGACGCGGGTTTCGGCATCTTTGCCAAGAGCCTGCTGCGCTACCAGGCGCCGTGGCTTGAGGTGCTTGAGGGTCTGCCGCGGTTGAGCCGTCTGGAGGTGTCACCGAACCGCTTCGTGTACCTGCTCCTGCGGTGCGGGGACTACGTTGAAGCCGCGCCGATGATGCAGGGGGTGGAGCAGGCTATCGAGTACCTGCACAACACGGTGATCCCGGCGCACGAAGCGCTTGGCGAGGCGTACCCGGTAAGCTCTATCCCGCTTGTGGGCATGTACGGCGACCTGGCCCGCAACTCGCCCGCAAAAGCTGCGGTGAAGATGCGCGTTGTCGCCGAGTACCAGGCCTGCGGATGGGCATTCCCTCGCGTGGTCAACGCCACATGGGAGCAGTATGCAGGCGCGCTGCATCATGAAGTCGGACCGGCCCGCCGGCCGCGGCGCAAGGGGATGCTGGTGATTCGCGGCGACACCGGCAGTTCGTGGGAAGCATGGATGCTTGCGGCACAGCAGGAGACAGCACGGTTCCGCAGGCTCCAACGTGACGTGGTGTCGCTGCGCACACTGGTGGCTCTCCTGCGCAGGCCCTCACGCAAGCTTGCCAGCCTGGTCGCACAGGCCGCCGACGAGACAGTCTGGCTCGGCGACCACGCCTGGAACGGCTCGTCTGATGGCTCGAGGAAACTCAACCTGTCGCTGCGCCGGGCACGGCTTGCCAGGGCGGAGCGCGCAGTCCGCTCTGCGCGGAAGCTCTGTGCGCCGCGCGGTGCCTCGGTTGCCGCTGTCAATACCTGCGGGTTTGCGCGCACAACTGCTCTTGTCGACGGCCGGTCGAGGCGCATCGGTGGGTTCGACGCGGCAACAGTCTCTCGCTGCGCCAGTGCCCCTCCGCCGAAGCCGTCTCCTGCGCCCTCGAGCGACCCGTTCACTTCGCTCTCGCCGCTTCTCATGGTAGGCGGCAGCCCTGTCACGCCGACGGGAGGCTGGCGGGGGCCCCACGGCAGCTGGACCGCCGGGCCGTTCACGGTTCGGGCTGCACTCGAGGCAGCGAGCGCAGGTGCGACCGAGCTCGTGCTGCGCGTGACTGGCACCCCACCTGCTGAGCCCTACGAACTGCGGTTCGGCATGCCGCTGCACTGGGACCGCTGTGCGTGGCGAGGTGAGGGGGGCGGCGGGTTCGTCACCCCGGGTCCCGTGGCACAGGGCGGAGACTCGCTGCTTGGCATTGCGGGTTCGGTGTTCAGCGCCGGCAGCGGCATCAGTGCCCGCAGCCTCGATAGTCTGCACGGAGTCGATATC
>CAZJJT010000360.1:0-5268 GCA_964546395.1 uncultured Fibrobacterota bacterium | reverse complement strand
GAAACAAACCATGGCAGCGTATCCACTCCGGATAGCAGCCGGTTGAGGGGTTCTTATCGTAGAGGATGACATCCGAGCCGACCGCACGGATCTGCGATACCAGGTCGGGCAGGATCACTTTGAACAACTGGTCCTGCTGCATCGGGTTGAGGTTCTCCCACCCGATGGTCTGGCAGACCACATAGTCATAGTTCCCCAGTGCAATCTTGGGCATGTTTTCGTCCATCCACGCGGCGTAGCTTGCGTTGCCCACAACCCAGTCGTCCAGGCGAGTGTATCCGGCGCCTCCCCATTCAACCGTGTAGTCGCCGCTGGCCTCGATGACATCGGAAAGGATGGCGACCAGGGGCGGTCCGAACGAACTGCTGCCGACCTTGTACAACCGGATGGTTCGAGCGTGGCAGAGCGAAGCTGCCGCGACGAGCAGAATGGCCAGCGAAATGCAGTTTGTGCGTTTCGTGGGATCCCCCCTTTGTTGACATCCTGGTGCCCAATACTAAGACTACCGGGTCGGGGCCTCCACTGCCGTGTCAAGTAGAAGCACATATAGTACTTTTATGATATGATATCAGAATCGGCGACCGATGGGTAGGCAACCATCCTTGCGCACCACGGCGCTGGAATATCTGCGGGGGGTCCTTGCGGCGGCACCCACTGCCGCCCACGCCCTGGTGGGTACACTGCCGGAGCTCAGCGCGCGGGCCGGTGTTTCGCGCGCCACCATGGCGAGGGTGGTGCGAGTCCTGAAGGACGAGGGGGTGCTGCGCACGGTCGCCGGCAAGGGCATCTACAGTGCGGGCACAGGACCGTCGGTGCCGCGTGCCCCTGTTTCGCCGCTGCGTGGGCCGCCCGAGCAGAAGTGGCGCCTTGCTGCGGGAGCGCTACGCAGAGAGATCATCGCAGGTGGCCACGCTGTCAACCAGGTGCTGCCTGTGCTCAAAGTGCTGGCAGACCGCTACCATGTCGATGTCCGGACGCTTCGCAAGGCACTTCACCTGCTGCACCACGAAGGGTACCTGACGCTCATCGGAGGACGCTTCGCCGTTGCGGGCCCCCAGCCAGGTCGGCGTGGCTCGCGTGTCGTGATGGTCACCCGGGCAATACCGCGTCTCGACCGGCCATTCGGGTCGTGGTCGCAGCGGAGCCGGCGGTTGCTCGAGAGCCTCGAGAGCGACTGCCGTTCGCGGGGGGTTACGCTTGACTACGTGTTCAGTCACTACGAGCAGCAATCTCTGCTGTTCACCCCGAGTGTCAACGAGGCAGTCATGGGAAAGGGGACAGAGGCGCTTGGAGTGATCCTGCACATGGAGACACGCTCGGCGGAGTTGGTCAACGCAGTGGTGCGGCAGCTGGTGCCAATCAACGCACCCATCGCCGTGGTCGATGAGCATGGCCTGTTTGGTACCCGTGTGCCTGTACTGCCGAACATGCGCATCGTTCGCCTTGGGGTTGGTTCACAGTGCGGCAAGGACATGGGGCAGTACCTCATCCGCCTCGGACACCGTCGCGTGCGGTATCTCGACTGCGATCCCATGGACGAATGGTCACGCCTTCGGTTCGACGGGCTTCGCGAGGCGTTCGCGGAAGCGGGGATCCGGGATGGAGTTGGTCTTTCGTTGCTCGGCCCGTACACGCCTTCGCGGTTCAGCCAAGCCACCTACGACCCGGTTGCGCTTGCGCCGCACGGGCTGCCAAGGAGGCTTCGTGAAGAGGCAGAGCGTGCACTTCGGCGGGTCGAACACATCGTGTGGGACTCGGTCCGAGAGGAGATGCGACAACCCGTGCTGCGCAGGAAGCTGGCGCAGGCACTCCGTATACCCGGTGTAACCGCGTGGGTTGCGTCCGGTGACAGCCTGGCGATATCGTGCCTGAACGTGTTGAGGCAGCAGGGCGTGGCGGTGCCCAGGCAGCTCTCGATCGTCGGGTTCGACGACACGCCGGACGCTTTGTACCACGGCCTCACCAGCTACAGTTTCAACCCGACCGGTATCGCGCGAACGCTCGTCGACACTGCACTCACGCCAGTCAGGTCACTCAGACGCAGCCGAGGCCCCGTGTACGTTGACGTCCCGGGGTACGTCTCTGAACGCAGAACTGTCGCATCACCACCTTCAGATTGTTGACTCCACGCCGTCGGCTTGTGGCCATGCGGTACAGGCATGCAAGGCGGTCTGGTCACCACCGCAGGGTCAGGCGCATCTACGGTCAAAGACAAGGCAAACGGTGCAACTCGACTGGGCCGAAGGCCCGGCTACCACGCGGCGTCTTGACTGCTCTGCGTCACCCTCGGGTTGCCGGCCAACGCGGGGCAACGCATCCGAGCCTGCCGAGAGCAGGTCCACGGTCTACGAATGCCGAGGGGGAGCGCATGAGGAGCGCACGATGAGCGCGCCCGACGGCGCGTGCGCCCAGCGCCGCTCTGTCTTACGGCGCGGCGATAGGATGTAGTTGACAGCCATGGCGGCAACCGCGGCATAGCCGGGGTTGTAGCTGGTCAGCTGGGCCACGCGGGAGTCACGGCAGTCGTCGAACGGCACCACCGGAAGCGTTCCTGGTACGTCCACCTTCCTGTCGCGCAGAAACTGCAGGGCCTGGATCGCAAGGGCGTCGGTTGCGCAGACCCACGCGGTTGAGTGCTTGTGCGACACCGCCTCTTCGAAAAGTGATGCCATCTGGCGACGCTGCTCCCGAGCGGTGATTGCAGCGCGTATCTGGTAGCGCGTGGCGGCGATTGCCTCGCCCACCTGGGTGAAGCGCAGGGAGTGACGGCGCGTGCACCACTCCACGACCGCCGCCAGCGTGTCCGCAACGGTTGACCCCTCGTCAAGCGATGCGCTGACAGCATCTGTGTCCACGGTCGTTGTCGCTTCGAGGACGCTCGCCCCGTGTGCGCTGCAGTGAAACACCTCCCGGAGTCCAGCAAGGCGCGAACGGGACCATTCCTCGGCATGATCGACCGAAAGGAACGTTGCGGTGCGGTGGCCCAGGCCGGCAAGGTACCGTCCCACATCCCGGCCGGCTTGCGTTCCCGAACAAGGAGCGAACCTCTTCACCACACCATGACCCAAAGCTGGTTCGCGGCCCCGCACTGCACCGGTGATGAATGCAGTGTGTACGCCACGGCTGGAGAGCGCGCCAAGCAGCGGCGTGGTAAGGGGCTCAATGCCCTCAACGACCACTGCGCCCAGTGCGCGGTCGAGTTCCTCCGGATCGGCCAGCGGAGCCTTCGGCCGATCGATGCGACCCAGCGTGGTGCCAGTGGGTGTGTACCCGCAGACCACTGTCTGTGTAACCACACCGGTACGCCCGGCTTCCTCCTGGAACGTCCGGTGCCACACATCTGCCCAGTCACCCAGCAGCAGCCTGCCATCGACCAGCTGCCCCCTGATGTACAGCAGCAGCGTGGAGCGGGCACGCACCACGGGACTGACCACCAGGAAGGAGGACCATACGGTGGGGCTGTACTACGTGGGGATGCGGCTTGCATGCGACTCTGCCGAATCGTCAGTGTCGGTCGGTTGGAGGGGAACCGAGCAGGCGGACCGACTGAATCTGCTGAGAGACAACGCCGCCGCGGTGGCGTTTGTCGCGGTTCCTGCAGAAGACGAGTCTGTGCCTGATCCACGTGTTACGCCCGAGGGTGTTGTTGACCACGGGATAGCACACGGTGAAACTGCGGCGCGTGGGTTTGCACGCGGCGTTGTGGTGGAGTCTGTCTGGGATACGGCCCCGTCCGACTCCACGGAACCGGAAGGGCGCACCGGCAGTGAGATATCCTCGAAGCCGGATCTGCCTGGATTGTCGGAGGGCCTCATGCTGCGCAGCCCCAATGGCCACCGCTGGCTGCTGACGATCGATAACCGCGGCCTCATGCAATGGGTGGATCTTGACAAGTCGGAGGGGGAGTAGCCCTGCCGGCTGTCTGATCGCCAGTCCGAGTGTGCCCGCTGCAGGCTTGACAGGACTCCTGCAGCGGGCGATTTTTGTATGTACACGGCAGAATTGTCCGGTTGCACTCATACCTTCCGGGAGTAGAGGCAATGCAGAGGCTTGTGTGGGCATGCTGGCTGATTTGCGGTACCGCTGTCCTGGCAGGCGCCGCCGCACAGCCTGTCGTGCTGGGTCCGATGTCGCTGTCGTCTTCGGTGGGCGGCGCGTCCAACGCCGCCGTGGCGGTAGCCGGGATGCCGTTCGATACCGCCCAACGCCTGACGGTCCCGCAGCGGACCGACCCAATCTACAGTATCCAGGCGCGGGTTGCTGCCAACAGCACGCTCGACAGCGGCAAAGCCGCCCTGGTTCGCTACTATGTGCGCTCGGCGACGGCGCTGCCCTGCACGCTGGGGTTTCGGTTCGAACAGTCGGCCTCTCCCTGGACCGGTTCGTTTGATGCGTTCGTGACTGCCGGCAGTGACTGGCGTGTGGTCACATATGCATTCCTGATCAAGACTCCTCCCGGAGTGGCGTCCTATGCGTCTGGCGAAGCTGCAATGAGCTTCCGGCTTGGATTCTGTGCCCAGGTGCTCGACATCGGCGGCATCGAAATGACGCTGTACGACGGAAGCGCGATAGACTCGCTGGAGGCGCTGGCGGCCATGTCACGCGACACAACCTGGCGCCCCGAGGCCCGTCAGCGCATTGCGCAGAACCGCACGGGAACGTTTACCGTGGCCGTACGCGACCAGTCGGGTGCGCCGGTGCCAGGGGCTGCCGTGACCGCAACCATGGTCCGTCACGATATCGACTTCGGCCTGATGCTCGACGGCCAGGTCCTGGGGACCGGAGCGGATGACCTCCAGTACAAGGCCCATGCCCGGCTCATCTGCAACGCCGCCACGCAGCGCATGTACTGGGCCTGGAACTGGACCACGCCGCAGGCCATCCAGGCCGTGTTCCGCCGGATCGACTGGGCCGACAGCTGCGGCATCCCTTCGCGCGGACACACCATTGTCTACCCGGCCTGGTGGGCCTCACCCGCATGGCTTCAGGACTACGAGAACAATCCGACAGTGCTGCGCGACACGATCGCCGACCACGTGATAGAGTGTGCGCAGCAGTTGGAGGGCCGGTTGACTGACTGGGACGTCGTCAACGAGATGAGCTACTGGACCGAGCTGCGTGACGCGATGCGCTGGCTCGACGAAACCGCCGCAGCGCACGTCGGCGTGATTTCCGGCGCCGGCAAGCATTTCACCTCCGGCATCGACCTCGCCCTGCTTGCAGGGATGAAGGCGCAGAGCCGCGACGACTGCGACGGCCGCGCGCGCG
>CAZJJT010000359.1:4497-5275 GCA_964546395.1 uncultured Fibrobacterota bacterium | reverse complement strand
CTTGATCGCAACGATATCACCATGCTCGAGGCGCGCAACTGCCTCGCGCAATGGTTCCTCTGCCGCAACAGGACTACCGGTGCTGTGGAGAAGCTGCAACCGCGGTCCGCACGCATTGCAGCAGGTCGGCTGCGCGTGGAATCGCCGGTTGGCTGGATCGCGGTACTCCGCGGCGCACTCCGCACACATGGCAAACGACGCCATCGTGGTCTGGGGGCGGTCATACGGAAGAGCGCGGACGATTGTGTACCTCGGTCCGCAGTCGGTACAGTTGGCGAAAGGGTGAGTGTAGCGGCGATTGCCGGGCGTACGGATGTCCTCGAGGCAGGCGGGACAGGTGGCGGTATCACGTGCGATATCGACTTCGATCCTCTCGCCCTGCGCGCTCTGCTCGATAACAAATCCGTGCAGCGCCGGGTCGACTTCGGCCTCGCACACCTCGACCCCGGTCACGGCCGCCAGTGGCGGACTGTCTGAGCGGACAGTCTCCACGAAGCGCTCCACCTGCCGAGCGGGCCCCTGCACATGCACCAGCACGCCCTCGGGCGTGTTGCTTACCGACCCTCCGAGGCCCAGGCGTGAAGCAGTACGGTAGACGAACGGACGGAACCCGACGCCCTGCACGACGCCTCTCACCACGATTCGCACCGCGCGCAGCGTGGTCACGGGTTCGGCCCTGCAACCGCTCTGCTGCGGTTCCCCGAATCTCTGTGCCTCCGTGGCAACATCGAACCTCTCACACCGGCAGGAACCGACTACAGGCCGGACTTCTTCGCAA
>CAZJJT010000359.1:0-4487 GCA_964546395.1 uncultured Fibrobacterota bacterium | reverse complement strand
GAGTCCCTCTCCCGTCTTCGCCGACACCGCGAAATGCTCGAACGAGCGGTTGAGCGAGCGGCACTCATTGACCGCCTTGCCGACATCGAACTCCAGGTATGGAGCCAGATCGATCTTGTTGATCAGCAACACTCCGATACGGTGGAACAGGGCCGGGTATTTCAGCACCTTGTCGTCACCTTCGGGCATGGACAGCACCGCGATCTTCTCGTGCTCGCCAATATCGTAAGTCGATGGGCACACAAGGTTTCCGACATTTTCTATCACAAGCAGCTTCACCCCGCCAAGATCCAGGTGTTCGGCGGCGTGGCCCACACTGTGCGCATCAAGGTGGCACGCGCCGCCGGTCTGGATCTGGTGCGCCCGGCTCCCCGCGCGGATCACCCGTTCCGCGTCCCGCGAGGTCTGCACGTCACCCTCTATCACCGCCATCGCCTGCCCGAACCGCTTCGCGAGCGCCTCCACCAGCGCGGTCTTGCCCGCCCCAGGCGAGCTGATAAGGTTGACCACGTACACCCCCTGTTCCGCGAAGAACTTTCGGTTCTCCGCGGCGAACTGGTCGTTGCGCGCCATGACACTCGCGCCGACTTCGATCGTCTTCTGCCGGTGTCCATGCTCGTGGGGACGTCCACGCTCGTGAGAATGCCCGTGCTCGACCTTCCCGGGCTCCCCGCACCCGCACTCTTCACACATTGCTACTCCTCATCCACCTCAAGTGAATCCATCAGAAACTCGTCCCCGCTCTCAATCGTGCGCTCCAGCGATCCGCACGCACTGCATACCTCGTGCACGTCCTCCACCTCGTACCGCACGCCGCACGCCGTACACAGGCACACTGCCGGGGTCCGGGCAACCACCAGTGACACGTTCTCGTAGCCCAGTTGCCGCGCCATCTCGTCGAACCCGAACTGCAGTGCCTCAGGGCAGACTCCGGACAGCGGCCCCACCGTCACATGCACTTCGCGCAGCGCCGCCCGATTCTGCACCTTCCCCCCGACAATCTCGAGCATCCCGGCTGCCAGTGATAGTTCGTGCACTGAGAAGTCCTGCAAGAGAGGCAAGAAAATACTACCGAAACGATGAGTGACCCTCTGGGTGCCTTCGGCCGGGCACCACCCGGAAAAGACCTCTCTATCGGAACAGCTTCTCTACGTCTTCCCTGCCAAGCGTCTTGAACAATGAATGCTCCGCCACGATCACTGAATCAAACAGCTCTTTCTTGTGCTCTTGCAGCTCCAGCACACGTTCCTCCACCGTGTCTTCGGCAATGAGCTTGTAGGCGAACACGGGACGGGTCTGTCCGATACGGTGGGCGCGCGCCGACGCCTGCGCCTCCGCCGCCGGGTTCCACCACGGGTCAAGGTGGACCACGTAGTCGGCCGCGGTAAGATTCAGCCCCACCCCACCAGCCTTGAGACTCACCAGAAACACGGGTATCGACGGGTCATTCTGGAACTCATCGACCGGCTTGCCTCGCTCGGGCGTGCTCCCGGTCAGTACCCGGTAGGCGACGTGCTGCCTGTCGAGGCGGCGGGCCACCAACTGCAGCGCGCTGACAAACTGCGAGAACACCAGCAGCTTATGCCCCCCCTCAACCACTTCACTGAGCTGCGAGTCGAGCACGCCGAACTTACCCGAGTCACCGCGGTACGAACGGTCCATCAGCAGCGGGTGGCAGCAGATCTGGCGCAGGCGCAACAGGCCCTCGAGGATCTGCATCCGTGACTCCTCAACCCCTTTCTCCTCAATGGATTGCGTAATCCGCGCCCGGAACGAATCCCTGGTGATTTCGTACAGCACCCGCTGCTCCGGCTCCAGCGGGCAGTACACCACGTTCTCGGTGAGCGGTGGAAGGTCCCGGGCCACCTGCTCCTTGGTGCGGCGCATGATGCAGGGCCCTGTCAACGTGCGCAGGGCTGCAGTCCGGTGCGGGCAGCGGTCACGCTCAATCGGCCTCCCGTAGTGCTCGGCAAACTTCCGGTACTGCCCCAGCATCCCCGGATTCAGAAACGCAAACAGGGACCACAGTTCACTCAGGTTGTTCTCCAGCGGGGTGCCGCTCAGCGCAAGCCGGTGCTTCGACGGGATACCGCGTACGGCCCGACTCGTGCGTCCCAGCGGGTTCTTCACCATCTGCGCTTCGTCGAGGATTATGTAGTTAAGCGGCAATTCTTCAATGAGTTGCGCGTCACGCTGTGCGGTCCCGTAGGTGGTGATCACCACATCGGCCAACGCCAAGTCCTTCATTGAATACCGCGCTCTTCCCTGCCCGTGGTACTGCGTGGTCACCAACCGTGGCGCAAACCGCTTCGCCTCCCGCGACCAGTTGAAGAGCAGTGACGCTGGCACGACAAGCAGCGACGTGCGCGGCGAAACGCCGCGCTCCTGCTCGCGCGCGAGCAGGGCCAGCGTCTGCACCGTCTTTCCCAACCCCATGTCATCCGCCAGACACGCCCCGAGTGCCAGCTCGTTCATGCGGCACAGCCACCGGTACCCGGCGTGCTGGTAGGAGCGGAGTGTACCGATGAACCCCGACGGCAGCGCGACCGCTGCGCCCTCCGGGGCACTGCGCAGCCGCTCGCGAACCGCACGCGAGCGCTCGTCCCACTCGGTCCCGTCGGATATCTCGTCCAGAAGTTCCAGTGCGTTCACCTGCGCCGGTGTCAGTCGCACCGTGTCGCCCTCCGGCACTCCCCCGGCAACCGCCAGGAACCCGCTGATCCGCTCGAGCCACTCCGCCGGGATCTCCGCACTGCTCCCGTCCGCCAGCCGCACGTACTTCGTACCCGCCACCGCCGCCTCGAACACGGCCCGAAGAGATACGGGGATCCCTTCGATACTCATGCTGATCTCGCAGGTGACCGCGTGACCCTCGACTGCCACGCGCAGCCCCAGCCGTGGGGCTGCCGCGCGCGTGCGGGTGGCCTGGAGGGTCTCGCGGCCAAACACGGTGAACCCCTCGCGGAGCAGGCCGGGCAGGCCCTGCCTGAGCCACGCCGCGGCATCGCCATGCGGCGCGTAAATTCCTTTACGGTAGAGCGTTAAACCGTGTTCCTCGAGTGTCTCGGCAAGTGCCAGCTCGCGCGCCTTGGCGCGTATCACCCGTACCACCTCGCCACCGGCGGTGCTCACCAGCTTGCTGTGCTCAAACTCCAGCGGCGAGAACTCGGTCCCCTCGGGGCCGTAGGCGAACTGCAACACCACCTGCAGCACACCACCATACTCGTTGAGATACAACCGTCCCTCGGGCAGCGCGCACACGTCCCGCACTTCTTCTCTCACCCCCGACACGTCCGGCTGCTCCTCCAACTGCGCCTTCCCCCCGCTGTCCCCCCCGAAGTCAAGTCCGACAGGCACCGAATCGCGTGCCCCCGCGGCCAGCATCACGGCCACCACGTGGCTGCACGCCCCGCCGTAGCGGAATCCGCAACTGCAGGTGTACTGAAGGGGAAGGCGGCCGGCGATCACCACCGAGTGATCGCCCTTGGTATCTCTGACCGTGGCCGCGATATCGCTGCCGAGATAGCGGAGATTGCAGACCGCACCACGGGCACACAGCCGCTCCCCCTCCGGGACAACCGCGGGGAACGCATGCGTGCGGATGGTGTCCTTGTCAAAGGAAAGGCGGGGACCGGGCACGCCCTGAATATAGTCAGGATAGGCGTCGGGGACAGCAGGGAGACAAGCAGGGACTCAGTCACATCTCTGGGCACTGCGAACTGGTGTTGATCGCGGTGGACAGGCCAACGCCTGGTCAGGCGCCGTTCATTGTTGTGGACGGGCACCATGTGCCCGGTCGAGCGGCAGTGTGTGCGCTGACTTCTGGGCCGCAACCGACGATACCGCGGAACACGGAGCCTTGGTAAACAACCGCCCGCATAGCGGGCGGCATTGTTTGAGCGCCCTATAAGGGCGCTGTCTCAGTCCAGTTGCAGCGACAGTTGGTCGTTTTCCCGGTCTTTCTTCTGCTGCCACCGCACATACTTGCGTATCATCTCTTCGTTGAGGCCCACTGTGGACACGGCGTATCCGCGGGACCAGAAGTGCTTGCCGAAGTACTTCTTGCGCAGCTGGGCGAAGCGGTGGAACAGCTGTATCGCACTCTTCCCCTTCAGGTACCCCACCAGTCTGCTCACACTGTAGCTGGGCGGCACGCTCAGTACAAGGTGCAGATGATCCTGCTGCACGTTGCCCTCCAGTATCTCAACCCTGTGTCGCCGGCACAACTCCCGTATCACAGCCCGCACGTATTCCCGCACCTCGCCCTGCATTACGCGATACCGGAACTTCGGTATCCACACTACGTGATATTTGCATTCCCACACCGTGTGACTTAGTTTCTTGAAGCGGCCCATCTGTACCTCCTTTGGCTTAGGTGAACTACAGTCACCATCGGAAGTACAACGTGGGCCGCTCTGCCGTGTAGACAGCAGAGCTTAGCCATAAGACCCCTCGGCATAGCCGAGGGGACTACTAAACGCTAGCCC
>CAZJJT010000358.1:0-5282 GCA_964546395.1 uncultured Fibrobacterota bacterium | reverse complement strand
GCCAACCCCGTCTCGAAGTACTTGCTGCGCATGGCGCAGCCGCAGCGCTTCTACCAGCGTGCCGGCCAGCCCTCGTCGAGCACCAAGGCCGCGTTCGACCGGGCCGTGAAGAAGGAGCCCAAGTACGTGGCGCCCGAGCCGTTTCGGGGCGTGGCCCGCCTGGCTGGGCAAGAGTACGCCTTCGCGCTGGACGCGAAGGACGCCAAGTCCAAGGGCTATGATCGGCTCCTGTTCGACCTGAACCGCAACGGCGATCTCCCCGACGACAAGCCCGTCGACGCCGTGGACGGGTCGGAGTCCGGCAGCGGCTCCTACGTGTATGCCCTGGATGCTGCAGACGGTAGCATAGTATGGCAGAACAACAGCAGCAACAACATAGTTGACGAGTCGAGCAAGATCGGGTATTCACCCGGCGGGTACATGACCATCGTGGGCAACAGGCTGTGGGCCCGTTCATATGACGGAGTAAACGGCATCTATGCCGTGGACAACGGTGCTGCACAGCCACCCCACCCGGCACTCCTCAACACTCCCCTGGGTGCATATGACTACTGGGTTACAGTCCGCGGGAAGGAGATGGGTGCCATAGACGATACTCACGTGGTCTTCGGCGGACGCACAATGTGGGCCGGGCACAATGAGCGTGGTAACGTCATGATCGGCGTAACATACCGTTTCATGAGAACCGACGTCACGGGCAACCCGCTTCATCCCGAAACAGAAATCTCTGACTATGCGGGGGCAATGCCGGTGTGGGACAGTGACTACATCTACGTGGGACTGATTGACGGGTCTGCGCCTCTTGCCAAGTGGAACAAGAGCGAACTTGTCGGCATAATCGACAATGCTCAAGCCACAACCCCAATGGCACAACCCTTCATTGTCCGTGGGACCTCGCGACCCCAGGCACGGTGGTCGCGCAGCGACCTGTATCCCGACGCCCTGGCTCTTGGCGCGAACAAGCTTGCCGCTATCTACCACAAGGGCAGTCGCATGCCCGGGCAATGGTCATGGATACCCTCTCAGGAGACATGGCATGTTGGCACATTTGATCTGTCAACCGGCGCCACTGTCTGGGAGGAACAGCTTCCCGCAGAGCCGCTCTGCGGCGGCTTGACCCTCGGTTCCAACGGCGACATCTACGTCACGCTGCTTTCCGGCCGCATCGTCTGCTACGGCGAGGGACCGGTGAGTGTGGTTGCCCGGAGGAACATGGTCCCGCAGGCACCGCCTGCCGATGCGTTGGCACACGTACGCAGTTGGGAATACGATGACGGCACGCCATCGGCGACGGACGCTGCTTCGGTCCGGAATGTCGGTCGTGCGGCCGCTGGCCCGGGGGAGATGGCGCATGCTGCGGGTGCGGCGGTCGGCGAGGACAGGGAGGCGAGCGCAGTACTCCGTCAGCAGCCTTCGGTGTTCGGGCTTGTGAACCTGGAAATGCCCGACGTTGACAGCCTGTACAGCGACGCCACGGTGGCACACGATACCAGGTGGTATCCGCAACGGGAGTGCCTCGATGTCTGTGAATCGTTGGCAAGTTCCTCGCTCGGCATCAACACGATCGCGAATACTACCGACCGGGACCTCACCACCAGATGGACGCCGGCCGCCGCCGAGGGCGCATGGATGGAGTGCCGCCTTGCCGAAGCCGCTGAGGTGGGTTCGGTCTCGCTGGTATGGTACAAGCAGGATGGTGCGCCGGTGGGTGTCGAAGTGCTTGGCTCACTCGACGGCAAACGGTATGAGGCGCTGGACAGTTGGACAATCGCAGAGAAGGGAACCAATACGACACTGAGGAGCTTCATCCCCAGCAAGGTGCTCTACCTGCGGATCGGGTTTGCATGTGCGGAACCGCACGATGGAGTTCTCAATGTGGTGGAGTGCGGGATCCACGCCGTCGCCACAAGGGTCAGTGTGGGTTACTGATTCCAAAGGGGAGCAGCTGCCACCGGGTGCTGCGCCGTCAGCGAACGCCCAGCCAGCACGCGCTCCACAGCAAGGGCACAAAGGAGGACATGTTGCATTCTATTGCCGGCGCAGTTGCAGGCTTGCTGTTGGTGTCTCTGGCAGCCTTGTCACAATCCGTCCAGAATGACATCTCGTTCGTCGCCGAATATGACGGTTCGACTTAACGTTATATCAGGGTGCTGCCCGCCGGGTTCGATCAGGACAGCTACTACGACGTGTTGATCGCTCTGCACGGGCACTGGGGTGACCGGTTCCAGGGAGTCAGCGACTGGACCGAGTTCCGTGCGATGCAGGATGCTGCCGCCGAGCACGAGATGATCTACATCTCTCCCGACTACCGGGCCACCACATCATGGATGGGGCCTGCAGCGGAAGCTGATGTGGTCCAGATCATCGCCATGCTGAAATCGCAGTACAATGTGAAACGCGTCTTCATCACCGGGGCCTCCATGGGTGGGGCTTCGTGCCTGACCTTCACGGCGCTGCATCCCGATCTCATCGCCGGTGTGGCCTCGATGAACGGAATGGCAAACTTCTTCGAGTACGATGAGTACTGCGTGACCCACCTGGACAACGAGGTGCTGAGCAGCATCTACACTGCCATCCGCGAGTCCTTCGGCGGCTCACCCGATGAGGTCCCGGGGGAGTACGAGAAGCGGAGTGCTGAGTCGTGGCCGGAGCATTTCTCAATGCCCCTGGCAATCGCTGCTTCACGAACAGACGGGATCGTCCCCCCACAGAGCGTTATCAGGCTGGCCGACAGCGTAGAAACCCTGGGTGGAACAGTCAGGCTGCTGGTTTCCGACAACGGACACGCCACCAGCTACGATGAAGCGCGGGAGGTGGTGGAATTCGTGATCGACAATGCCGCCCCGTGGAGTGGTCCCACGGGGGCTGTTCCTGCAGAGACACGGCGCGTCCACGAGAGTGGAAATGTGGTGTCCAGGCTCTTCGCGCTGAGCGGCAGGCTCCTGGCCGGGCAAGAGCAACCCCATCAGTCTGCAGGCACGACGGCGTATGGCATGCATGTCTACTGCGGCAGAAGACCGCTGCCCGTACGGTAGCCCCCGGCCCGGCGGCCCAGTCGAGTTGTGGCTCCTGCGTTGTCGATAGGGAGAGTCTTGGGTCTGCGATGCCGGCAAACTCGCCCTGTGACAGCCATGCCCTCGACCCGCGATATCGTTGACTCCTGAGTCGGAATCTATCATATTCATGGAGGAGCGGTACCGGGTGCGGGCCCAGCCGAAGCGGATGCCGGGCACTCAACGGGGGTTCCCGGCGGCGGCGCACACCAGACAGGCGGTGGAACATGCGTGTACGGACGGAAAGCAGTATCTATCGCTCACTCACTATGCGCAAGATCTGGTTCCCTGTGATCCTGTTGTGTCTCACGTGTGAACAGTCGCCCACAGACCCGGGCGGCCCGGGAGACAGCAACCCGTACGTGGGGACCTGGCGCTACATGCAGACCATCCAGGTTGACTTCACGGGCGCGGGGCCGGAGACAACGCTCGTCTACCAGGGCCCGTATGACACCAGTGATGCATGGGACCCGTTCGTGGCGCCCTCCTCGTACATCATCACGCCGACACAGCTCATCACAACTGCCAGTCCCGAGAGCCATACGTGCATCCCCGCTGAGCTGCCAAGCTGCCGGCTGGACGGCTCGCGCCTCGTCTCCCTCGACTGGATCTCCAACACCGTCGTACAGCCCGAGACGCTGCGCATGTGGCTGGAGGCGCCTGACTGGCTGGTTGCGGTCGACCCAGTCCTCTCTCCTGAGTTCAGCTCCTCGTGGGTCGCCCTGAAGCGCTACGAGCGCGCCCGCGCGCCCGAGGCCCTTACGTACTGTCCCGATGTGCCGTTCGCTCTGGCCTCGTGCCGTACGTACCAGTGCGATCCCAGTGCAGCACTCGTGGTGAACATCTACGATGCGACGCCGCAGGACACACTCGACCCTGGTGCGTACGTGCACAGCGCACGCTTGGAGGTGAACGGCAGACGGGTTGTGGCAACACCGGCGTACCAACGGACCGCGGTGAGGTGCTTCGTACTCGACTGTGACGATGTGTTTCTGCCACGTGATGTGCCGATGGCCAGATGTATCAACGGGTACTCCCCGTTTGTAGTCCAGTTCGCTACTGAATCACACATGTGGACGTACGAGGACGCCCCCGGTGGTTCGCCAACCACCTTCGACTCCGTCGCCGTGTGCATGCAGGTTGCCGGCTCTTACCACGTGTCTCTGCTGGACGGCTCGCAGGACATCAGTTCGACGTACGACGCCGCCCAGTCGTGGCATGAGGTGTTCCGCGAGGCGGAGCAGTTGGGTTCCGACACCGCTTTCGGTACGGCCGAGGGGTTGAACATCTGGATCCAGGGAGCCCAGGCTGCCGGGGACCTCTCGGGACCGTTTGCCGTCGACACCATCCGGCACCGGTGGTTCTGACCAGGAGCACTTCTTCGCAGAGGAGGCGAGCCAATGCAATATCTCATCGGCCTCATCGTGCTGCCCATACTGCTCTGGGGATGCAGCGAAGATCAGGGAGGTACGACGGCGGCGGCGACTGCGCCCGAAAGCCCGCAGCATGCTGCAACGGGCGCCATGTACGATGACCGCGTGGTAGTGCACTGGGATGGGGTGACGTCTGCCGAGCACTATACGGTAGCCCGCCGGTCGGCTGACTCGGCAGTGCTCATCCTGGGCAGTACAGCCCATGCGTTCTACGTTGACAGCGGGCTTGCGGCGCTCACCACATGGGAGTACCGGGTCGTGGCGGGCAACAGCGCGGGTACTTCCGCACCCGGCGAATGGGTGGTTGGCAGGACACTGCCGACACAGCCGCGACCGCCGCCGTCGCTGGTCGGCGTGTTCGACGGGTATGAGGGCGTGGTACGGCTCACCTGGCTCCCCTCACCCGACACAGTTACCAGCTACCGCATCTACAGGACCTCCACCACCGACAGCGTCGGGGTGCCTCTACGCGAGACCATGCTGGCGCGGGGAGCGGCAGCGAGTATCCCGGCCGACTCATCGGGATTCAGCCATATCGTCGGCCTTGATGCCGCAACACAATACTACTGCATCACGGCCCTGCGAACAGTCGACACTCTCTGCTCCGAGAGCGAGCAGTTCCCTGCCTGGCCCGACTATGTCGCCGTGGCAGTGCCGTAGCGGCCGTGTCTGCGTCAGGGGATACGCTCACGTGTGGCGGACCGCCGCGCGCAACGGGACCATTGACGGAGGGCCGCCTTCGGACGTCAGCCACCCATCGGTGGTCGCATCGCTGCTCAGCTCACCTCACCCGGAC
>CAZJJT010000357.1:3561-5285 GCA_964546395.1 uncultured Fibrobacterota bacterium | reverse complement strand
ATCGTGGTGTGTGGAGACGCGGCGCAGCCCGCGATCTCACCCGCGGCACGTGCCGCACCTCCCGTTCCCCGCTGGCAGCAGGTTGCGCAGACGCTGATGGACCATGTTGCTGCGGGGCGATTGCGGCCGGGGCAGGCACTGCCTGCCCCCAAGATGCTTCGGCAATCGCTTGGTGCAACGCACAGGACTGTCGGTCAGGCGCTGCGTTCGTTGATGGCCGAAGGCTGTATCGAACGGCACGGGCGCACGTTCCGGGTGGTCCGCCTGAGCCCGCAGCGGCAGGCTGCGCGCGTCGGGGTGTTGATGCGCGGTGACGCCACCGGCAACCTCCACCTGTTCTACAGCCAGCGGGCGCAGGAGTTCTACTACACGCTCGAGACCGAATGCGGCCGCAACGGCCTTGCGCTCGTGCCGTTCGCGTACCATCTGCCCACGTCGCGCTTCTACGGTGCCAACGGTGAACCGCATACGCCGGCAGGGGTGGCCGGCGGCGATGTGCTCGGCCTGGTTTCGTTTACCACGGGTATGCTCGACACCGAGCTGGGCGGCGTGCTCTCGCGCCTTGCCGAACGCCGCCTTCCCTGCGCAATCCTTGACGAAAGCGACTCGGCGTTCCTCGCACGCCAGGCGGCGATGTTCCCCGGCATGCGCCTGTTCGCCCTCGGCCTGGGGCCCGTGCACGGAGAGACCATGGGACGGTTTGTCGCCGGTCTCGGCCACCGTCACGTGGCCTACATCAGCGCATCGCACGGCAGCGCATGGTCGAGAAACCGCCTCGCCGGCCTTCGGCGTGCGCTCGGGCTGTACAGCGGGACAGTATCTGAGCATGTCTGTGCCGAACCCTCGCAATCGGGGCATGGCGCCCGCCTGCACGGAGTCACCCGAACGACCATTGCGGACCTCGAGCGGCTTGCCGCCGGGGACAGCTCACCCGGTCCCGACGAGTTGGCGGTACTGGTTGCGCAGCTGCACGAACAGATCCGCGAGAGCGTGGCACTGACCGTGCCGCATGCGCAACTCCGCACGCTGTTCACCGATGCTCTCGGGGCAGCCGGCACAACCGCATGGGTATGCGGCAACGACATGATGGCGCGCGAGGCGCTGGCGTTCCTTGCGGAGAAAGGGGTTTCGGTTCCCGGGCAGCTCTCGGTTGCCGGGTTCGACGACACCGACCGTGAGTTCCGCCAGAACCTCACGAGCTACAACCACAACATAGCCGCCATCGTCCAACGCTTGCTGGGTCACGTGCTCGACTGGCCGCCGGCGCGGCGGCGTGGACAGGGCGCGGTGGTCGAAGAGGTGGAAGGATTCGTGAACGCACGGAGAACGGTGGAGCAGTACAAGAGTACGTAGGACACAGTATGCAGAATGCTGTATCCCATCTTCCGCCCCCCCCCATCCCTCTTCACGGCTGCGTGAAAAAGAACACCCGTGTCTCCGACGGCGGCGGGACATTGAAGTCTGCCGGACGGCTGTAGCCGGGGTTGGCGAGTGCCACGGCCAGCGTGTCCTGTCGCATCTCGTAGATGCCGAGATACAGCTCGCGGGCAGGGTTGTTGTTGATATCCAGGGTCATCACCAGGTCAATCCAGGGCGTGCCCGGCTGCAGGTTGCTCCGATACAGCCCGCGTGAGACCAGTTCCGTGCCTCCGCCTGGTGTGAACGTGTAGTCGTAGTAGCCCTCGTCGTTGAAGACGGCGGAGGTCTCGCTGGGCTGGCGATAG
>CAZJJT010000357.1:0-3551 GCA_964546395.1 uncultured Fibrobacterota bacterium | reverse complement strand
CCCTCGTCGTTGAAGAAGTACGCGAACCGGTCACCGCTGATGAAGGTCTCCCATGTGCCGTTCAGCCGACTGTCAACCGGCAGGCAGCGCTGCGTTTCGGCCCACGCCGGCTGTGCCGAATTCAGCCAGTCGGCCAGTCCGCCCTGGTTGACATAGGGACAGATCGTATTGTACTCGACATCGACGGCGGTCATGCTCCGTTCCCAGAATGGACTGGGAATCGACGCGATTTCGTTGTGAGCGATCAGGAGGGTCTGCAGCTCCGAGCAGTTGCCAAGCTGACTCGGGATATCGCTCAGCTGGTTGTTCGAGAAATCCACCAGACGCAGTTTCGGGATAGTGCCGAGTTCCTGTGGCAGCATGCTGAGCTGGTTTCCGCTTGCTGTCAGCTCTTCGAGGTTCTCCAGCGAGCCCAGCACCGCGGGAAGGCTGGTCAGGTCGTTGCCGTCGAGGTAGAGCCGCATCAGCCCGTCCAAGGGCTCAGGCCACTGCTCCGGGATGAGCGTGAGACGAGGGGCCATGTTCTGCATGCTGATACCCACGACGCGGTCACTCGGACCGAAAGCCCGGATCTCGACGTAACTGCGCCAGACGGCTGCTCCGTCGCGCGCGTTGGCATCCAGTATCGCCACAACCGTGGCCGAGTCACGCGCAAGAAGATCGGGTTCGATCCACCGCAACTCAGGCTCGTCGGGCAGCTCCGTGCAGCCGAGGAGCAGTCCGCACACGACAGCACAGACAAAACATCGATTCATAGGATGCGTACTCCGGTGCTAGAAGAAGATGGACAGGGCAAACCCGAGCGTGCACACACCGGCAAGCCCGTAGCAGACGTTGCGGGTCGTGGCGTTGTCTTCGGCGGAGCGGTACCGGTCGTCGTAGTCGCTCCTGAACTCTTCGTAGCGGTCGTTGGAGCCGGTTTCGCTGACATACTGCTCGTACGTGGCGGCAATCTTCTCGGCTTCGTCCACGCGGTCCTGCACAAACGAGTTCACCAGGATTCCCGCCCCGCCGCTCACGAGGCAGAGGGAGCCGAATATCCACATCCGCGCCTTCTGGCCTCTCGACAGCCGCCCGTCCTGCGCCCCCGCGTCCCGCACCGCCCGTCGTGCCCGTGCATGGTCCTCCGGCAGCGGCGTGCCGCTCACCGCGGCCACCAGCCGCGCGGCAATGTCGGCGGTCGACATGGTAAGCACCTGCTCCACCTCGCACCTGCAGTCCACGTTCACCGACTGCGTAATCGTCGCCGAGCCCACATCGATGAGCCGCACGTTCAGCGTATACAGCGTCCCCACTTTCCCCACCGACCCGGCGAGCATCCCTTTCACCCCGAGTATCTGCCCGACTTCCACCACACACGCGTCCGAGGTGCACCCGCTCTGCTGGAACCCCTGCTCCTGCAGAATCTCTTCCATCTGCCCGCGCTCCACCACCGTGAACACACCTGTCTTGAACAACTCGGTACGGAGCCGGTCGGTGATAACGCGCACCGTGGACGCGTCCACACCTTCACCCTGGAGGTCGGTGAGTGCGACGTTCATGCGGTCCTGGGCGCAGGCAAGCGCGGCACAGCTCAACAACAGGGCAAGGCAGCGGGTACTCATGCATGGACTCCTTGGGAACAGCGTACAGAGTGATGATACCATTGGAGAATCGCATTGGGTAGGTAGTACGTGGCGACCCCAGATACCCTGTGCCCCATGCCATATCCCCCCTTCCGCATCCCACCACCTATCTTTGCACTCGATACCACACACTCTGGAGGACCACATGCAGATCAACACCGCCCCAACCCCCGAAGAGATGGGCGGCCGCGCGGCGACACGCGCCGCGGACGCAATCCGTGCCGCACTGGCCGCGAAGAACTCAGCACATATCATCCTGGCCACCGGCGCCTCCCAGTTCACCATGCTGTCGAACCTGGTGAGCGCCGACATCGACTGGTCGAAGGTGACTGTGTTCCACCTCGACGAGTACATCGGCCTTCCCGACACCCACCCGGCCAGTTTCCGCAAGTACCTGCGCGAGCGCTTCGCGCAGAAAGTCAAGGGGCTGCGCCAGTTCCACTATGTCAACGGTGACGCGCGGGACCCGAAAAAGGAGTGCGTGCGGCTCGGGGCGCTCATCTCGGCGGTCACCATCGACGTGGCCTGTATCGGTATCGGCGAAAACGGCCATATCGCGTTCAACGATCCGCCTGCCGATTTCAAGACCGAAACGCCTTACCTGGTGGTGGACCTCGACGAGGCCTGCCGCAGGCAGCAGCTGGGGGAAGGGTGGTTTGCGACACTCGAGGACGTGCCGAAGCAGGCGATATCGATGAGCGTGAAGCAGATTATGAAGAGCATGCAGATCGTGTGCACGGTGCCGGACGAGCGCAAGGCGGCGGCGGTGAAAAAAACGGTGACAGGCGCGGTGACCACCCACGTGCCCGCCTCGATCCTGCAGAACCACCCCGCGTGTGAGATGTTCCTTGATGCTGAGGCAGCGAAGCTACTGTAGAGTGCGTGCCTGTGCTGTTCGGGGGCTGCGCCGGGTACCCCCCGGGCGGGAACCGTGGCATGCGACGTTTGGTTGGGGGGGACCCGCGGAGGGCACGGATGGTCCATTACCTTGATTTGCAGGTAAACGGATACCGCGGGGTTGACTTCTCCTCCGAGGCGCTGACACGTAGTGCGCTTGATCAGGCGTGTCACTGGCTGCTCGACGCGAAAACAGCCGCGTTTCTACCCACTGTCATCACTTCACCCGAGACGATCTACCGGCGGAACCTGAAGCTGATCGGCGACGCCATCCGGGAGACAGCTTCGGAAAGCAACCCGTGCGGAATTCATGTCGAGGGGCCGTTCATTTCGGCCGAACCCGGGGCGGTGGGAGCGCACAACCCGGCGTGGGTGCGCACGCCCGATACCGGACTTCTCGACAGCATGATAGAGTGGTCGGGCAACACCATACGACTGCTGACACTGGCGCCCGACATTCCCGGCGCGGAGAGGATGATTGCACACGCCGTGAAGCAGGGCATCGTGGTGTCGCTCGGTCACACGCTCGCCGGTGTGGAGCAGATGTCGGCAGGGGCAGATGCCGGGGCGCGCGCGCTTACCCACCTCGGCAACGGCATGCCCAACACGGCCCCCCGTCACCACAACCCGCTCTGGGCAGGACTCGCCGAGGACCGCCTGATCGCCATGATTATCACCGACGGCCACCACCTTCCGCCACACGTGATCAAGACTATCCTCCGTGCCAAGACGCCCGCGCGGTGCATCGTGGTCAGCGACGCATCGCCGCTGGCCGGCCTTCCCCCCGGCCGCTACGAGACCCTGGGGAATACCGCAGTGCTCGAGCCCGATGGCAGACTCCATAATCCAGAAAAAGGGTGTCTTGTGGGGTCTTCTGCAACTATCTCTCAGTGTATTGAATATCTCAGTGGGCTTGGGTTCCTGACCGCGGAGGAGCTGGAGGCGGTGGGTCGGGGGAATGCGGAGGAGTTGTTGAGGGGGTGACCTCACCCCCGACCCCTCTCCCTCGCTGCCGCTCAGGAGAGGGGC
>CAZJJT010000356.1:0-5288 GCA_964546395.1 uncultured Fibrobacterota bacterium | reverse complement strand
ACCGCGGGATGACCGATGTGGTGGCCTACGGGGACCGCGTGTTCGTGGGCCTCCTGCGTCGCGACATGCTCGGGGGAGACACGAGCTGTGTGGCGGTCGTGTGTGCTCGCGGCGACACACTGCTCGACACGATCCACCTCGGGTGGTCGTGTCCCGTGGATCTGTGTACGTACCAGGAGAAACTCTACGTCGCGTCGGGCGGCTGCACGGCTGGGTCGAGCTCGGGAGGTATCGAAGTCCTGGACATGGGATCGCTGGAGGACCTGGGTCCCGTGCTGCAGCAGGGCGTGCTGGGGGGAACGGTTGGCAAGCAGATTGTGCTGTCGCCCGACAAGGGGTACGTGTATGTGTTCCAGGCGACAGCCGGGTTCGTCAGTGAAGTGGTGGAGTTCGATCCCACGACCGGGAGCGGGCGTCCCAAGGTTGGCGGCCTCGACCAGGTGAGCGATTTTGTGTATGACGGGTCTCTGCTGCACATCGCCGATACCGGTGACACGCTGGAGTTGCGGAGCTACAACCCCAGCGGCAACACGCTGGTCGGCGAGCCGGTCCTTCTGCCGCTGCCTCCCAGGCAGCTGGTCCACGTACATGTGCGGTAGCGTGGTGTTGTCAGTGTGTGCCGGTGCGGGAGGCGCCTGAGAGCAGGAGGCGCCGGACCGCGTCGAGCGCAACCGGCGTTGTTCCCCCGTGCGTCGCTGCCACCAGCGCGCCCAGCGCGTTGCCGAACGCGCACGCTTCCAGGGGCGGTGCGCCCGCAAGCAGCGAGTGCACGAACCCCGCCGTGAACGCGTCACCGGCCCCGACCGTGTCGGCAACGTCCACCGCATGGCCCGCGATCGTCCCCGACTCTCCTTGCGCCGTGGCCGTGTACACGCCGCGACCGCCCAGCGTCACCACTACCTGCTGCAGGCGCCACCGCGCAATGGCCAGCTCGCAGAACGCCGAGACGCTGCCGTCCGGCAATCCGAGCAGCCGCTGCACCTCCCGCACCTCATCGTCGTTGAGCTTCACGATATCGGCGAACTCAAGCGAGTCGGCGACGGTGTCCGCGGCGAAACACGCCGTGCGCAGGTTGACATCGTATACCCTGAGGGCGCTGGTCGCTCTGGCAAGTACTGCCCTGATCGTCGTGCGACTCACCGGGCTGCGCTGAATGAGCGTACCGAAGCACACGCAGTCGCATGTTCCCGCGGTGTCGAGCAGTGCGTCCGAGGGTTCGATGCAGTCGTACGCCACGTCGCGGACGATCTCGTAGTGCGGGCTGCCGTGCTCGTCCAGCGAGACGTTTACCGTGCCGGTGGGTCGCCGCGGGTCGCGCTGGACCAGCCGATCGTGCATGCCCCGTTCGCGCATCTGCGCCAGCGCCTTCACGCCGAGTTCATCATCACCCACGCGGCTCGCGAACGCGACCTCGTTACCGAGACTGTGCACCCGGTAGGCGAAGTTGAACGGCGCCCCGCCAAGGACAACGAGGTCAGGAAGCAGGTCCCAGAGTAGTTCCCCGAACGCCAGGATGGAAGGCATGGGTGTTGGCCGTCCGTGTTCAGCACATCGTCGAAAAAGACGCTGTTGCGGCAGGGATTGCAGCGGAAATGCTGACGGTGTGTGTCAGCATTGCAGCGCAAAGCCCGGCGCCCACTGCGCGCGTTGGCGCGCAACGCCGTGGGCGGCCGCCCAACACAGAGAGATGCTGCACTATATCTTCCCGAACCATTTCAGGTCGTCACCACTCGTGCGCCACAACTCGTCGAACATCCGTTTAGTCTCCGCCAGGCTGCACACTGCCGCAGTGAGTGGGTCGTAGTAGAGTGCCTGCTGGAGCATGCGGCGGTTGCCGCTGAGCGCGCCTTCCACCACCATCTCTTCAAACTGCGCGTTCTGACTGATCAGCGCCGCGAGCTGTTTCGGGAGCGGCCCGATTGTCATGGGCGAGATACCGCGTTTCGACGCGAGTACGGGGGTCTCCACACAGCATCCGCGCGGGAGATTGTCGATGATCCCGAAGTTGCGGACATTGCCGTTGAACTCGTACAGGGTGTTGTCGCCGAACACGGCGTTGAATATGTGCGACGCGTACTCTCCGCCGCGTTTCAGGTTGAGCTTCTTCTGCGCCAGGAACTCTTTCACGCCTTTCTTCCAGCGCGGGTCGCGTGTGCCCGCACGCTCTTCGCGCCGCTCGGTCTCGTAGCGCTCGAGGAAACTGCGGCACGAGACGCCCGTGTTCCAGCCCGTGCCGTAGGTGCAGTACTTCTCGATGAGGTCCGGGCGCTTGCGGAACCATGCGTTGTACTCGGAGTTGTGGCCGCTGCTCTCGGTGACGTAGTAGTCCAGGTGCAGGAACATCTCGTTGCGCACCTGCTCTTCATTGTAAATGGCCTTGTCGCTGGTGATTGCCTTGCGGATCAGCGGGTAGGCGTCCTCGCCGTTCCACCGGTAGTCGAGGTAGAACGCCTGGTGGTTGATACCCGCGCAGCGGTAGGTGATCTCGTCCATGGGTGCACCAATCCAGCGCGCGAGCATGCTCGCCGTGCCCTGCACGCTGTGGCACAAACCGGTCACCGAGACATCCGAAATCGTCTGCATCCCCCGGCATAGCATGGCCATGGGATTGGTGTAATTCAGGAATGTCGCGCCGGGGCAGTACCGTTCGATGTCTTTCGTAATCGCCCGCATCGCCGGCCAGGTCCGAAGGAACTTGAACATGCCGCCGATACCGCGCGTGTCGGCGATATTCTGGTCGACACCGTACTTGAAGGGGATCTTGATATCGTGATAGCGGCCGGTTCCTGCACCCACCATGATTGTCGCCAGCACCCCGTCCGCACCGTCCAGCGCCTCCGCCCGCCGTTTCGTGCACACGACCTTCGCAGGGTACTTCCCGGCCTTGATAATCTTCTGCACCGCCTTCTTCGCATACGCCAGCCGTTCATCGCTGATATCCATCAGGCGAAACGTCGCGTCGCGGAACGCGGGGAACGTAAGAAGGTCGCGGGTGAGGTTGCGGGTAAATACGTTGCTTCCGGCTCCGATAAATGCGAATGTGCGGGACATGGTACGAGCGCTCCTCGGGGTGAGAGAGGTGGGTAGTGAAAGGCCAAAATACTCTGGACCTGCGAGCGAGTATTGCTTTGGGGGCTGCGCGGGGTACCCGGGGGGTGCGGCCATGGTGTGCGAACGTGCCCTGCCCGGGACCCGCCGGGCCCGCTGTTACCAGAGCACCACACCCGTCCGGTTTCCGCCTGCCCGGAGCAGCAGGCGTCCCTGCTGCGCAGGGCCACGGACCGGGGTGCTCGGCATGTGTCGCCCGCGAAAGTCGAACAGGCCGGAGGCGGCGCGGGTGGCTTCGACGGTGGGCAGGGCGCAGACAGGTGGGGCAGTGAACTGCTGGACCGCAGTTGGGTCGAAGTCGATGATGTCGGGGTGCGCGTCGCGGAACGCTTTCAGCTGCGCCTTGCAGATACTCCAGTTGCCGGCCCAGTCGGAGTTGTACGACCAGAACATCACCCCGGCATAGTCGTTGTTGTACGCGTTCTGCAGCTGCTGCGCAATCGTGTAGCGACCGTCGGTGGCCGCGGGGCTCTCGCCGACCAGCACGGGGCGGTCGAGTGCCCAGTACGACACGTTGCGGTCGGGCTGGAACGGGTCGTATGCCCAGCCGCTCCCGACCATCCAGTCGTAGTAGTGCACCTGGTAGAAATCCAGGTACGCCCCCGTGTCGGCGTATGCCGCTTGAAGCACGTCGTCCTTCCACCAGTTGTCCTCGGCCGGGTTCACGTCCGAGTTCCACTTCAGGCATGCCGACCCCAGTGTTACCATCTTGCCGCAGTTGGCGTGAATCGCGGCGGCAAGCATCGCGACAAACCGCTGAAGGTCCTGCTTGTCGACATCACCGTCCTGCTCGCTCCACTCCGGCTCGTTGCTGATTTCCCAGGCAAACAGGGCGGGGGCCGAAGCGGTGTGCTGGACCATGGGGATCAGCGCGTTGGTGACATACGACTGGGTTTTCGCCTGGTCGGCGATGAGACCGATCCCGTTCTGGTTGCCGGTCATGTCGAACGACCACAGGCACGGCATCACCATCACCCGGTGGTTGAGCGCTCGGAGCAGGATATTGTCCAGGTCGGACAGGAACGTGCTGTTCAGCCCGGTGACATGACCGCTTGCGTTAAACACCGGGGTGGCCCAGCCGCTGCAGTGGATCCACAGGCGCACGCAGTTGACCCCGTTGGCTTCGCAGTCGGCAAAGAAGGTTTCGAACCAGGTCGGGCTGTACGAGCCGCCGCCGACATCCGCGCCGAAGTGGTTCCACGGGACATTGATCCCGTTGATCCAGTAGCCCTTACCGTTGTAGGTGATCGTGGTAACAGCGGTGACCGCATGAAGCGTCGACAGGGCCAGCAGTGCAGTCGCGGCGAGGAGACGGGTCCGAGAGCGCATGGGGTACCTCCCGGTTGCGGGTACAGCAAAGAGTATAGTAGCTGCACAGAACGTGCGTGAGCACCGGTGTGGTGCCCACGCTCGGAACGGGGGGACGCGGTACTACCGCACGAGCGTACCTGCCGCGCAGGTACCATCAGCGCGCTTCTCGGCGTACAAGTACACCTGCGAGGGCGCGGTGAGCTGTCGGCAACTGCGTGCGGCGGTCTCGCAGGCCACGGCCTGCCGCGTAACCAACCGTCCGTGAAGGGTGTAGATGGCGCGTTGCCCGGAGTCGGTGCGAAGCATCCGTGTTGCGGGCCGACTCTGCGTCGGTGTCGCATCAGCCGAGATGCCGATCGGGTCGGGACCCGACCAGAGTGAGGTCACGCTGTTGGCTTTGAGCAGGATTCCCGTGGGTGACACTGACTGGACCACGCTGTTGTCGTCGCTCGCCGAGTAGCGCATCACCTCGTAGCTTGTCGGCACGTAGCTGCCGCTCACCGAGATGTCCACGGTCTTGTCCGATGTGGCCATGTTCACCATGATGACACCCAGGCCGCTGCGGGCGGCTTGATGGAACGCGACCACCCGCACATCGGCGTCGGTGGCGCTGCTGGCCACCTGCACCATCGAAGGGCGCGCGAAGCGGAAGAACTGCTTGGAGGCGTAGTACAGGTGCGTCTTGACGCCGGCGTTGAGGAAGCAGTCGGAGGAGCTGCCGCTCACCATGTTGAGATACGACCAGCCCGAAATGCAGCCGTACTTCAGGGCTGCGAACAGCGACTTGACATACTCCATCCCGCCGGCGAACGTCGTGCCGTCATACCCCGAGGTCTCGGTCATCCATACCGGGCGGTTGTGCCCATGGA
>CAZJJT010000355.1:4498-5293 GCA_964546395.1 uncultured Fibrobacterota bacterium | reverse complement strand
ACATGCGCGGCTACTTCGGCCTTCTCCCCTGGATCTTTCTGTTCTTTGTTCCGGCAATCACGATGCGGACCTGGGCCGAAGAGAAGAAGATGAAGACGCTCGAGGTGTTGCTCACCTGGCCGATCCGCGACGTGGAGCTGGTGCTGGGCAAGTTCCTGTCGGCGTTCGCGGTGCTGGCGATTGCGCTGCTGCTGTCGGTGACGATCCCGATAACGATCGTGTTCCTTGGCAATCCCGATGCCGGCTCCATCGTGTGCAGCTACCTGGGAGCGCTGCTGATGGGGGCGGCGTACCTGGCGATCGGTCTGTGGCTGTCGTCGCTGACCGAAAACCAGATCGTCGCGTTCATCCTTGGCGTGGTGGTGACCTTCCTGCTGTTCATCGTGGGCACGCCCTTTGTCACCATGGCCGCGCCGCCGGCACTGGTGCCGCTGCTCTCGTACGTCGGACTGGGCACGCACTTCGACAGTATCAGTCGCGGCGTGATCGACTCACGCGATATCCTCTACTATCTCTCGGTCGTGGGCTTCTTCCTTTTCATGAATGTGCGCTCACTCGAAAGCCGGAAGTGGGAATAACATGATACAGAACAAAGCAAAAAACCTGGGCCAGGCTGCGCTGTTCACCCTTGTCGTGTTCGGTATCGTGGCCGCTGTCAACGTGGCGGGGTGGTGGTGGTTCGGACGCGTGGACCTGAGCGAGAACCGTATCTACAGCATTACGCCGGCCACCAAGCGCATTGTGAGGAAGCTCGACGATATCGTCAATATCAAGGTCTTCTTTTCGGGTAACCTT
>CAZJJT010000355.1:0-4488 GCA_964546395.1 uncultured Fibrobacterota bacterium | reverse complement strand
GGCTGCGTATTACCTGGGAGGACCCGACACGCAGTGAGGAACTCAAGCAGAAAGTGCGCGAGTACGGGATTCCCGAAGTGCAGCTCAACACCTACGAGAAGGACAAGGCGCAGGTGATCAACGGCTACATGGGAATCGCGGTGCTGTACGAGGACCGCAAGGAAGTCCTCCCGGTGGTGCAGGAGATGAAGACGTTTGAGTACGACCTCACGCAGGCCATAATGAAGGTGGCTCGCACGGAAACACCGAAGGTGGCGGTGCTGAAGACCGACACGACGGCGTTCATTCCGGAGAGCGTGCGTCGCCAGATGCGGATTGGGCAGGAGGACCCGACGAAGCAGAAGTACAAGCCGCTGTTCGAGCGGCTGGGGCAGACCTACGAAGTCGAGCTGGTGAGTGTTGCGGAGGGGGAGAAGATCGACGGGGCGTTCCGCACGCTCATCGTGCCGGGCGGCACATCGTTTTCGCAGCGCAGCCTGTTCGAGATAGACCAGTACTTCATGAACGGCGGCAACCTGATCGTGCTCACCGACCCCGTCAAGCTCGACTTCCAGTACGGGGTGAGCGGCCAGGCGCAGGACAGCAGGATGTACGACATGCTGGAGCACTACGGAGTGCGGGTGGAGAAGAGCCTCGTGGTGGACGTGGTCTGCGGGCAGGTGCAGGTCCCCCAGCGTATCGGCATGTTCCAGATGAACGTCGCGCGCGACTACCCGCTCTTCGTGGCGGTGTCGCCGGATGGGTTCAACCATGACAACCCGGCGGTGGCCATGCTCGGCGGAGTGATCCTGCCGTGGGTCAGCCCGCTGACCCTGTTGGTTGACAGCAGCGAATCGCTCAAGGCGGAGGTGCTGGTGAGCTCTTCGCAGCGAAGCTGGATGATGGGTGAGCCGTTCTCTCTGGCGCCCACGCAGGACTGGCAGATACCGCAGGAAGGGCTGAGGCAGCACAACCTGCTGGTGCACCTCTCGGGTGATTTCACCAGCTATTTCAAGGACAAGCAGGTGCCCCCGGTGAAAGAGGCCGGTGACACGCTGAGCCAGATCCAGCTCAAGCCGGAGGACGCCGGACGCGGGGTCGTGCCCTCCAACACCGCCCGTCACCTGATCGTCGCCGGCGACGCCGACTTCGCCTCGGAACAGAACGCCACGCCGGGCAACCTGGCACTTATGGTGAACCTGGTTGACTGGTTGACGCTGGACGAGAACCTTATCAGCGTGCGTACGCGGACCATGGTCGACCGCTATATCCAGCCCGAGCGGCTGAAACAGGACTCGGCCATGCCCTCGGTGATCCGCTGGGTCAATATTCTGAGCATGCCGTTGCTGCTTGCGATTGTGGGACTGGTCATCTACTTCCGTCGCCGCGAACCGGTGGTCGTCACGGCATCACCTGAGAAAACGGAGGGCAAGAGCGCATGAAGACGAAGAATCTGCTGCTGTGGGTTGCGGCGTTTGTGATTGTAGCGGGCGTGGTCACGGCTGCTGGTCTGCTCAGGGCTCGCCGTCCCTCGGAGGGTGCCCTGCTGTTCTTCCCGGGGCTCTCGGAAGACAAGCTGGCGAGCATCGAAATCGTGGAGAAGGACAAGAGCGTGCGGTTGGCACGCAGCGGTGAAGTATGGGTGGTGGCGGCGGCGGGTGGCACAGAGAAGGCGGCCGGGGGGCTTGCCGGTCTGGCCGACTCAACCACGCGCGAGCAGGAACCGGTCGAGAAGCCGGCCCCACCGGCGGACCGGGACTACCCGGTGGACAGCGCCATGATGGCCTCGGTGGTGGAGAAGCTGCAGACCATGAAGAAGGACGAACTGGTGTCGCAGAACCCGGAGAAACAGGGCGTGTTCGAGGTGGACAGCGCTTCCGGTATCCTGGTGAGCGTCAGCGACAACACGGGCAGGCAACTGGCCTTGTTCCGCATCGGCAAGAACGGGCCGGGGTGGAGCAGTCACTACGTGCGGCGGGATGGGTCGAACGACGTGTACCTGGTGCGGGGAAGTATCAAGTACGCGTTTGCCGCCGATCCCGACCGCTGGCGCGACAAGACCGTCATCAGGTTCTCTTCCGGGACGGTGCGCACGGTGACGCTTGCCAAGGAGACGGGTGAGCCAATCGTGCTGGAGAAGACCACCGATTCGACGGGGACGGCGGGGTGGGCGATGCAGTCACCGGTGCAGCAGCACGCTGACGCGGCCAAGGTGGACGAGATTGTCAACACGCTTGCGCGACTCACCTGCATGGGCTGGGAGTCGAACACGTCGCTCAGTGATGACTCGATGGGGCTGGCCAGGCCGCGGCTGACCGCACGGGTCGAGCTGGAGGGCGGGGGGGAGCGTGTGGTGCAGGTGGGCAAGAAGGTCGGCACGGAGAGCAAGTACTGGGTCCGCACGCCTGCGCACGAGGGGTTGACGTTCCACGTGAGCAGCTACACGATAGAGAAACTCGACAAGAAGGCCAGTGACCTGAAGGCGCCGGATCCTGAACCGGCCGCTGACAAGGGGAACGACACCGACGCCTGAAAGGGCGGGGGCCCGCCATGCGCATCGCAATTACGCTCGGCGATGTCAACGGGGTGGGCCCCGACATCCTGCTGCGGACGTGGCGCCTGGGCAGGCTCCCGGAGGGCGCCGTGGTGGTGGGTGATGTTGCTGCGCTGGAAGGGTGCGCGGTGGCGCTCGGCATCGATGCCGGCGTTCGGACGATACGCCGGTTTGACCAGTGGACGCCGGGACCGCTCTGTGTCCTCGATGCCGGTCTGCTGAGCAGGACAGACATTCAACCGGGTGTCCTGTCGGCTGCCGTGGGCGCGGCGGCGCTTGCCTACCTCAACACCGCGGTGGAGGCGGCCCTGGCGGGGCAGGTCGACGCGATAGTGACCCTGCCGGTCAACAAGGAAGCAATACGGCTGAGTCAACCCGCGTTCGCGGGGCACACCGGCGTACTGGCGGAGCGGTGCGGTGTGCGCGAGTATGTCATGACGCTGGTTACGGATGAGCTGGTGGTGCCGCACGTGTCGGCCCACGTGTCGCTTCGTGAGGCGATCGACACGCTCAGCACCGAGCGCATCACGACGGTGGTGCGGCTGAGCGCGGAGTTGCTCCGCCGACTGGGCCGGCGGGGACGAATCGCTGTGCTGGGCCTCAACCCGCACGCCGGTGAAGCGGGGGCATTCGGCACGGAGGAGCAGGACGTGATAGCGCCTGCAATTGCACAGGCTCAGGCCGAGGGCCTGGAGGTGAGCGGGCCGGTGCCGCCGGACACTGCGTTCATGCGGGCGCTCCGGGGTGATTTCGACGCGGTGGTGTGCATGTACCACGACCAGGGGCATATCCCCATGAAAACGGTCGGCATGGAGCGTGCGGTCAACGTAACGGTAGGCCTGCCCATCGTGCGAACGTCCGTAGACCACGGCACCGCGTTTGACATTGCGTGGCAGGGCACCGCGTTGACCGGCAGTTTCGAGTGCGCGTGCGAACTGGCCTGCGTGTTGGCGCGGGTCAGCTAGACGGGGTTTCGTCCTTCTTCTCGTCGGGCTTGTCAATCGAGTAGAACCCCGTGGTTACATCGACACTGGCCTGCAGTTCGAGGTCCTCGAAGGCCTTGGCGGCTTCGGCGATCTCGGCATTCTCACCGTTGTCCTTGGCGAACTGAACGAGGTGATCACGGATGCGGGCGAATCGGCCGCGGAGATCCTCGGCGAGCAGGTTGCAGTGGTGCGAGAGCTCCTGCATCTCTTCCTTCTCGCGGAACCGAAGCTTGGCAGTGAGGTGTCCGTTTTTCAGCAGCAGGGCCCACTGTTCCAGCTTGTAGATTGGCACGGCGTACTTGCGCGAGGCGTAGAGGCCGACGCCGAAACCGAGGAGGATGTTGACGAAGGCGCTGATCAGCAGGCTGGGCAGCAGCACCCCGACGATGCTGTGCTTCGTCAGTTCGCCGTCGAGATCGAGTTGGTAGAACAGATCGCTGCTGTAGCTGTGCCAGAACACCAGGAGCAGTGAGCCGACGCACACCAGTGTCGTGATGAGCACCGTGAGCATGATCTTGACCATCAGGCGAATCTGAAGGTCTTTCTTGATGAAGAAATTGCCGATTGGGCGTCTCGTGAACGACTTCATGCGGCCTCCCGTCCCCGTCGATGGGGAGTCTGGAGCAAATATAACTTTGGCAGGCTGTCTGGGGAGAAGGGGCGATGCCTGAGTGCGGCGTGATGGAGGGGCTCAACGAGCAGCAGCGCGGGGCCGTGTGTGCAGGGACCTCGGCGCCGGTGCTGGTGCTTGCGGGCGCAGGTTGCGGCAAGACTACGGTGTTGACGTGCCGCGTGGGTTGGCTGGCGCAGCACCTGGCCCCTGCCCCGCACCTTCTGGCACTGACATTTACGCGCAAGGCGGCCGGCGAACTGGCACAGCGCTGTGCCCGCATGATCGGGGCTCCAGACAAGAGGGGTGGAGCGCTGGTGACCACATTCCACGGGTTGAGCTACCGACTGGTGGCGCAG
>CAZJJT010000354.1:0-5307 GCA_964546395.1 uncultured Fibrobacterota bacterium | reverse complement strand
ATACCGTCGATATAGCTGTGCACGGCGCCGATATCCGCGTACGGCTGCAGGGAAGCATCGTTGAGGATGCGGTCCCAGGTCGGGCCCGTCTCCCAGTCGAGGCGACCCATGTGCTCGGGGAAAAATATCTTGATTGCCGGCGCGTAGGCCTTGACAACGGGGGCAACCACGCGGAACATGTTGGTGTAGATCTCGTTGCCGAAATAGTTGATCTGCGAGTAGGGCTCGTTGAAATAGGGCTCGTTCTGGGGGCTGAACCCGTAGTGGTCCAGGTTGAACGAGTCTTTCGCTGCACGCAGGTAACTGACAGCGTGCTGGGCCAGTTCGTCGTAGAACTGCGGATCCATCCCGTCAGGATCCGCGCTCTGGTCAACCTGCACGTACTTCATGTAGACAGGTGCCGAGAGGATGGACGTGTTGACCTTCAGGTCGAAGCCCGCCCGGTTGGCCGCAGCTTTCATCTTGAGCCAGTAGCCGATATTCGTCCGCGCCTCATCGGTGAACGTGTAGGTCTGGGGCGACGCCGGCTGGCTCGACAGGTTGATGAAATAGCGGATCAGCGATACGCCGAGATCCTGTATCAGGCTGTCGTACAGGTGGATGGAGTCGAGGTCCACATCGACGAAGAACGGCCCCTGCCTCACCTTCCAGCCGCTCATGTGCTGGCCGCCCAGCCCCGTTATCGTCTGGTACGTCTGCGCTTCGTTGACCGATACCGTCCCGTTCTGCCCCAGACCAGTGGTTGCCGAAGCACACACGAGTATCATCAGTGACCCAAGGCTCCTCGCAAACATCGTCAGTTCCCTTCTCCGTGCGGCAGTCGATGGGCCACGGACACCCGGTGGAGTACATCAAGTGATTAACAATATACCATGAGTTTGCCGGCTCTGCACCTGGTCTTCAGATGTCAATGTGGTAGCGTTATTTAGCAGTGAGTTACGTGGCGGCAGACAGCAGTCAGGTGGCCTGTCTGCTGGTCTCCCTCTCGGCCACGTATCCCTCCACTTCAGCGGCTCCACGCTGTCGCGTCGCTGCCGCGAAGGCCCTTGCGCCCCCCGGGGACATGGCCGATCATGCCTCTGGCGATAGCGGGGGAAGTTGAGGCTGCAGGATGGAGGGCTGAGGGAGCGGCGGGCCGGGCGGCTGGTGCCTACGTACTGCAGGTGCCGGATTCGGTCGGCTCAGCGACGGACCACAACTGACTCCTGTCGACCATCTGCCCGAAGCGTCACGACCAGGCAACTGGCCCCGAGGTGACGGTGGGGAAGGGCGAATCGGCCCAGCCCACATGCTGTCAGTCGCTGCTCTGCGCGCAGGATCACTCGTCCTGAGAGTGTGGCGACCTCCAGCGCAGTCGTCCTGTCGCTGGCCGACGGCCACTCCACCACAAGTTCGCTGCGCCGGGCCTGCGCTTTCAGGGGGGCTTGTGCAATGTCTGTTCCGGGCACGGCACGCTCGGTAGAGACCGGCTGGAGCGCGACGGCCGCAGGTCCGAAGAGGTAGACTGGTTCCTCGCCAAGGGTGAGCACCACCGAGGAGTCCTGGCGCATGAGCGGCACTGGGTTGCCGTACAGGCCGAATGCAGAATCGGCGTTCCCCGAGCAGTCGAGTTGCCACTGGCGGGGGCTCTCGAGTGACCAGAACGCCCATCCATGCACGCCATCAGGCCGCACCCAGTGTGTGCGGTACACGAGAACAGACGGGAATGCAAGGCTCGACGTGTCGAGCTGGGTTGAGCCGCCCGGCCGTGCCCGGGTGAGTGTCGCATACGCCGTGTAGGCAGGCTTCGGGCTGAAGTCGCGGTGGACTATCCCGAAGTGGTCTTCGTTGTACGAGGGGTCATCCTCGTTGGCGCGGAACTCGTACCAGAACACGCGGTCGACCGCGCGGCTGCAGCTGATAAGGTACGACCGCGCGAGCATCACCGCCTGGCGCTCGGGCGTGACACCTGTGTTGTTGGCATAGAACTGCGTGGTGACAACGACTGCTCCGCTCAGCGAGTCGCTGTCGAGGTGGTAGATGGCTGCCAGCGGCGCTTCGTAGGCGCTGTCATACGCCACCACCACCGGCTGCAGACTGTCGCCTGTGCCGAGCGACGCGGCGCTCAAGTAGCGCAGTTCACGGGTGTCTCCGGACGGCAGCACCGAGTCGGCAAAGGGCGGTACCACGGCGATGCTGTCGGCGTACCTGGGTGCGGCAGCCGTGAACCACCACGCCTCGAAGTCAAGATGGAGACCACGGCGGTAGTTCGCATCGGCAGTCGCTGTACTCCAGGAGCCGTCAGGCTGTCTGCTCAGTGCGTAGTACAGCGGCACTCCGCTGGAGAGCACCAGTATGCCCCCGGCCTTGACGAACGAGATCATGTCGCCATAGTGGTCGACAGGAAAACTCTCTCCGGGTGGCATGACAAGCGCATGGTAGCCCCGGGTCACGAGGGCAGGCAGCTCATCCAGCATGACACGTTCGACCGACGAACCGATTCCGGGGGCGGCGGCGCCCAGGAGTGCATCTGTGATGGGTGCTGCCTGGCAGGGGGGAAACGAAGGGTCATCGAGGTAGGCAATCAGCCAGCCGGTGCGCGCGGTGTCCAGACTCCGAAGGCAGGTGCGTACGAATGTTGACCAGCGAGTCTGTCCGACCGACGCCGTGTGAGTGGGCCAGCCGATCTCAGTGAACCACAGAGGCTTGTTGGTGTCTCCGTTGCGCGACATGGCCTGCCGGAGGTCCTCTATCTGCTCTACCAGGGGAGGCCGGCCACCAGAGACCGCCTCGGGTGACCCCGGGTAGCGGTACGGGTGGACGTTGAGGATGTCGAAGTTGGCGGCAGCACCGTGGGAGTACAGGCTGTCAAGGTAGTCGAGGTCGACACCGGCCAGACCGCCGAGGAGCACCTGCAGCTGCGGGTCGATTGCCTTGATCGCGCTCCAGCTCACCCGCAGCAGCTCGGCGTAGTGCGCCTCACGCGACTCGGAGGTGTCGTGCCAGAACCCGATGTTCTGCTCGTTCCAGACTTCCCAGTAGCGCAGCGAGGTGTGGTAGCGTGCTACAACGTTCGACACGTATCGCACCCACTTGTCGGGGTACTGCCAGGCCTGTTCTCCCCAGGCGGCATCATAGTCGAGAATCGGGAGGATCCCGATCCCGAGCGAGTCGGCGATGGCGACCGTGGAGTCGTACTTCGTGTAGCGCCATGCGCCCTCTGTCGGCTCGAAGTAGCTCCAGGTGAAGTCGGCGCGGACCCAGCCGATCCCTGCACTGCGTACGAGCGTGAGTTCCTCTCGCACGTCCCCTTCGTTCGGCAAGTGCGCACATACCCCGTATGGGCCGGGGGGAGCAGCCGCGCGAACAGCGACGGTTGCTGCCAGACACAGGAATGCGGCAACGGCGCGCATCACTTCCATAGGGGTGAGAGCTTGAGGAGTCTGCAGCTGTGAGGAGCGACGCTCACGGTGAACTCGCGTGTGTGTTCACCGAGGTCTTCGCGGGCCCAGAGGTCGCGCACCGTGCATGGTCTGCGGTCATGCAGACCAAGCGCTTCCCACGGAGCTGCCATCAGGCGGTGTCCCTTGTCCTTCAGGTTGAACAGCCCCACGGCGACGGCGCCGTCGGCGAGCGGCTTGCGGTACACGTAGCCCTTGTTCCCGTCCTCGCCGAGGCAGGTGGCCTGTCGTCCGAGCGGATCCTGGTTCACCGCGATGACTTCGTGTGCCAGCAGTATCGACTTCGTGGCCTCATCCATCACGCGCACGTCGCAACCGATCATCAGAGGAGCGGCAAGCATGCTCCACAGTGTGAAGTGCAGGCGGTACTCTTCGTCGGTGCACCCGCCCCTGGCGACGTGTCCCTTGCCGTGCATCCCGACGACCAGCATGTCGGGGTCGTTCCAATGCCCCGGCCCCGCGTATTTCTCCAGGTTTTTCTGCTGCTCAAACCCGATTCGTGTCATCGACTCCCACGAGTCCTCGATATCTCCCGTGGTGCGCCACATGTGGGCACCGGCCACCGCGTTGCCCCAGTGCCACGGCTCCATCAGGCCCCACTCGCACATGCTGAACAGGATCTCACGGCCGCTCTGGCGGAGTGCCTGGCCCATGCGCACGTACAGGTCGCGCCCGGCGACGCCCATCGGCTTGTAGCAGAAGTCGTACTTGAGGAAGTCCACGCCCCACTCGGCAAACGTACGGGCATCTTCCTCCTCGTAGCCGAAACTCGCCGGCTTGCACCCACACGTATGCGTGCCTGCGCACGAGTAGATACCGAACTTCAGGCCCCTGCTGTGCACGTAGTCCGCCAGCGCGGGGATCCCGTGAGGGAACTTGGCCGCATCCCAGGTGAGTCTCCCGTCGTCGGTGCGGCTGTCCGCTTCCCAGAGGTCATCGATGACCACGTACTCATAGCCCGTGGCCTTCAGCCCCTGCGACACGAACGCGTCGGCCGTTTCCTTCACCAGGTCTTCAGAGATATCCGGGCCGAACGTATTCCACGAGTTCCACCCCATCGGGGGTGTCTGTGCAGGCATCGTGCATGCTCCGTTGCAGCTTCTGCCCCTGTCGGTGCGAGAGGGGAAAGGGGTGAGGCCGTGCCGGGGTGACGTCTACTCCAGGGACGGCAACGGGGACTCGGGCACTTCATCCACGCAGCGGCAGCCCCAGTGGTTCTCCACCCGTTTGTTTGCGTATACGTATCGTACATATACTCTGCGGTTGAGGCGAAGCAGTGCCGCTTCGCTACGAGGCCGCGACCTGTCTGCTCTTCACGTCCTCGTAGAACAGCGCCATCGAGGTCATCACGTAGGGGACCAGCCACAGGAACCCGATCCCGAGTGTCAGGAGAGACAGCAGACCCCAGCCGATAAATCGCAGGCCGAGGTAGAACAGCTTGAGCTTGTACCCGTTCATCATCTGCTTGCTCGTGCGAAGCACCTGGATAGGGGCCATGGCGGGGTTCTCGGCAAGAATGAAATAGCACATGGCGTACGACAGCCCCGCGATAATGCCGGGGACAATGAGCAGCAGGGCCCAGAGGATTACAAAGATGACCACGAGAAGGTGGGTGAGGAATGCGTTGAGGAAATTCCGGAACCCGTCGAAAATGACCGCGAGGACCGGCATCTTCCCTCGCGCGAGCGACAGGAAAAACAGCGACACGCCCAGCGCAAGAGGGCCGGATATCACCAGTGAGACGGCCGACCCGGCCTGCTTGAACGCCGAGGGGGCGCAGGATACCAGCAGGTACACGAGGGTCACCAGGGCGCAGAACCCCCACTTGCCCTTGAGGGTCTCACGGGCCGTGCGCATCAGATCGACG
>CAZJJT010000353.1:0-5321 GCA_964546395.1 uncultured Fibrobacterota bacterium | reverse complement strand
GAGCAGTGGACTATGCTGAACTTCGGCGTGGATGTGCCGATCTGGAAATTCGGCATATTCCTCGACCTGGAGTTGTGGATCAACGCCCAGGGCGATATCTCCGACAAGGGGTGGCAGTTTACGAAGGATACGTGGGCGAAGGACCTGTTCCGCAAGATCCGCTATCTGCGCTTCGGACACGAGGGCGACCCGTTCTTCATCAAGTTTGGCGGCCTGACCAGCGTCAGCATGGGCTACGGGTTCGTGGTCGACCGGTTCACCAACATGCTGAACTACCCGGATGAGAAACTGCTGGGCCTGCAGCTCGAGCTGAACGACGTGAGCCCGATCGGGATCACGTTCCAGGGCTTGATCGGCGACTTCTACGACTTCGGCAATGATGGCGGCGTGATAGCCTCGCGGCTCGGATTTCGCTTCCTCAAATCGACCGAGATCCCCGTGCTGAGCAGACTGGTTGTTGCCGGTACGTACGCGATCGATGTCAACCAGTATGCACCGGCGAGAGACTGGACGTTCCTCGATGGTCCATGGGACGACCTGGATGAAGACGGCATCATCGACAGTACTGTCGCGAATGAGATCTACCGGACGACCGGCGACGTGCTCACGCCTGCAGGGAGAGCCGCCCTGATCGCCGCGGATCTCTACGATACGCTGATCCAGGATGAAGACCAGTGGGCGAGCAGGAAGCTCAAGCAGTTCAGTATCATTGGCGGTGACATCGGACTGCCGCTGGTGGACAACAAGGCCCTGCGGCTCGATCTGTATGGGCAGGCTGCTACCAGACTCGACGACGAGAGCGGCTGGGGCTTCGGTGCGCCAGGCCTTCTGTTCACGTTTGTGCCGGCGCGCCGGTGGGCCTGGTTCGGCATTGAGTATCGCCACATCCAGGGCCAGTTCACGCCGGGCTATTTCAACGCCTACTACCTCGACGAGCGCATAGAGCGCTACCCGCAAGTGAAAGTCAAGTCCGAGTCGCTGCCGGATGTCTCGCTGAACGGTGTGTTTGGCCGGCTGGGGGTCAACATCGGCGACGTGATTGTGGCGTCGGGTGACTACCAGTACCTTGGGGCCGGCGATTCAGGTGACAAGGATCAGCGCTACGAGGCGAAGGCGGAGATCGGCAAGCTGCTTATCGACAAGATTCCCAAGTTCACGCTGGCCGAGATCTACATCTACAAGACCAACGTGGGCGAGAAGGTGATTGTTGAGGATCTCACCACCGATGCGGGCGGCAACGTGGTACCGGTATATGGCCGCGACGATTTCTTCGAGAAGACACCGTACCTGTACTGGGGATATCGGATCGGGTTCGAAATCACGAAGGGTTCCGCCCTTGTCTGGAACACACGGCATGGGTGGCGTTACAACAGCAACTACAAACTGAAGACGAACAACACGATATCGATATCGACGGTGTTCACGTTCTAGTGACACGTCGGAACACGACAGCGGGGCCAGACCGGCGGGGCGGTACGCACCGCGTTCTGGCCCCGCTGCTTGAGTGTGCATGAGCCGCAGCCCGTACTCGCCAGCCGATCGCTCGCCGCTGCTCCTCCGGGCCCGGTCCCGGAAGCTCGCCGCAGGTCTCCGCATTCCCCGGCGCGGGCGTATCAGGTTCGCATTGGTGCTCGTGGCCCTGGTGAGCGTGGTACTGGTAGTCCGCAGTCGCGGGACACGAGAGGCCGACGGACCGGGCACAGCTGCGTCGCTTGCCCCGCGGCCGTCGGGCACACCACCGCGTGGCGACACGCTCATGCGTGCACATGCGCTCGAGAGCCGGGCACAGAAGGCGCCAATGAAACCGCCCAGGGAGGAGTACTCGTTCGAGGAGGTGGCGGCACTGCTCCGAAAGCAGTCGGCACGATTGCGGTTTACCGGTGACGTGCTGGATGTGGGACGGCGACGGCTGCTCGTGCACTGGAGCATCGATACCACGCTGCAGCAGTACGCGACGAAACTGCTGAAGCGTTACCACCCGAAGTACGGGGCGATGGCGATGGTGGAGAGCCGGTCGGGGCGCGTGCTCCTGCTGTCTTCGTACAACGACGAGGGGGAGCCGTTCCTCGGACGCGATCTCTACTGCCGCAGTTTCTTCCCGGCCGCCTCAGTGTTCAAGATCGTAAGCGTCGCCGCGGCCATCGAACGGGGCAACCTGAGTCCCTCCAGCGAACTTCGCCAGGTGGGGCGCAACCACACGCTGTACTCGTACCAGCTCGACAGCACGCTGAAGAACTACCGCACTGTTTCGCTCGCCAACGCGTTTGCCTACTCAATCAACCCCGTGTTCGGGCGCATCGGTATCTACGTGCTGGGCCGTGAGGGGCTGCAGGAGTACGCCGGGCGGTTCGGGTTCGGCGAGCCGGTTCCCTTTGAGCTCGCATGCGATTCCGCCACGCTGGGGGTGTGCGACTCGGTGTACGCGCAGGCGGAAGTTGCCTCGGGATTCAACCAGGACACGCGGATGTCGCCGCTGTTCGGTGCGCTGCTGGCCGCCGCCGTTGCGGAAGAGGGCGTGGTGCCGGCCCCGCGCATGGTCGACAGCCTGGTTGATCTGCGCGACAGCCGCAGGGTCTACGCAGCCGAGCCGCGCCCCTGGCGCCTGGCCGTGCAGCCCCGGACCGCCGGGCACGTGGCCTCGCTCATGAGAGAGGTGATACGCTACGGGACCGCCCGCGAGTCGTTCGGCGATGTCAAACGGTCGCGACGGATGAAGCAGATGGAGTACGGGGGCAAGACGGGGTCGGTGGATCGCGACGGCATGGGGCGCGTGGACTGGTATGCCGGGTTCCTGCGTGACCCGGCCGACGAGCGCCTGCGAGTGGGAATCGCGGTGGTGACCGTCCATGGCGAGTACTGGACCGTGCACTCAAGCTATCTTGCCGCCCAGATGCTGCGGGAGTTGGTGCGTGGCGTGGACCGGCTCGACGAAGAGAGTGCTGCCGTCGCGGCGGAAACCCGAGGGAGTGACACGGATGGCTGAGGAACAGCATGGGGCAGCACCTGCAGCGGTGGCGGACCAGGGCTTTCGCTCGGGCATGGTCGCGCTCGTGGGCCGGCCCAACAGCGGCAAGTCCACACTGCTCAACACCGTGCTTGGGACCGAACTCACCGTGGTGAGTTCGCTGCCACAGACTACCCGCCGCACCTTCCGCGGCATCTACACCGACGCCAGCATGCAGATTGTCTTCGTGGACACGCCGGGGATACACGACGGCGGGCATCGGTACAACAAGGCGATGAGTGCCGAGAGCCGGGGCGTGCTGCGCGACCGCGGCATAGACGTCGTGGCATACCTGGTGGACCTCGGCCGCGAGTTCGGCGACGAGGAGGACGCCGTGGCAGGTGCGGTGTCGGGTGCCGGCGCCGCGGTGCTCGTAGTGTTCAACAAGACGGACCGGTGCAGCGACGTTGAGGCAAAAGTGCGCGCGTTTGGCGCGCGTTATCCGCCTCTCGGTTCGGTGCACTCGGTGCGCGTGCAGGCTACCAGGGCCGAGGCGAAGGAGGCGTTTGTGGCGGCGGTGTCGCCGATGCTTCCCGAAGGGCCCGCGCTGTTTCCCGCCGATGAGCTGACAGACGAGAACATGCGGTTCTTCGCCGCGGAATACCTCCGCAAGGGAATCATCGCCTGCACGCGCGAGGAGGTGCCGCACGCATGCGCCGTGGAGATCCTCGGCTACGAAGAGCGGCCCGGAAGGCACCTGGTGGACGCGGTTATCCATGTGGAGACGGACGGGCAGAAGGGGATAGTGGTGGGGAAGGGCGGCGGGATGCTGGGGAGGATACGGGCACTGGCGGAAGTCGAGATGAGCCGGCTGGCCGGCCTCCCCGTGCGCTACCGCACGCATGTGAAGGTGAGCCCCGGGTGGCGTGACAAGCCCGGGTTTCTGCGGCAGATGGGGTACCGGGACACGTAGCGCGCTGGTGGGCGCAGGGAGACAACATGAGACGTTCGACAAGCCGAGCCGTCCTCGGGGTTCTGTGCGCAGCAGCGGCGGTGGTCCGCGGCGCGGCCTCGGAGAAAGAACTCCAGGACGCCACCGTTCACATATTCACCGTCTATGACGAGTACGATTTCTACCGGCCGTGGCAGATGCGCGGGAAGATGAGCAAGACCGGCTCGGGCTGTGTCATCGAGGGCGATCGCGTGCTCACCAACGCGCACGTGGTTGCCGACCAGACGTTCATCCAGGTGGAACGGGCGGGTATGGCCCGCAAGTATGTCGCTACGGTCCTGCATGTCGCACACGAGTGCGACCTGGCACTCCTGAGCGTCGCCGACCCCGCGTTCTTCGAGGGAGTGCGACCCATGAAGCTCGGCGAACTGCCCTCGATACGCGACAAGGTCGCGGTCTACGGGTTTCCGACGGGAGGGACGCGTATCGCGATAACCGAGGGCGTGGTGTCACGGGTGGAGAACCTGTACTACTCGCACTCGCAGGCCAACCTGCTGGCATGCCAGATCGATGCGCCGATCAACCCGGGATCGAGCGGGGGGCCGGTGGTGTCCAACGGGCGCGTGGCTGGTGTAGCGTTCCAGTCGATGGCGGGAGAGAATATCGGCTACATGGTGCCCGCGCCGGTCATCAGGCATTTCCTGGAGGATGTCGAGGACGGGCGGTACGACGGGTTCCCGGCGCTCGGCCTGGGCTACCAGAAGATGGAGAACCCGGACATCCGTCAATCGTGCGGCATGGGCGAGGACCTCACCGGGGTACTGGTGAACCGGGCGTTTCCTCGCTCGCCGTGCCGCGGACAGGTGGACAGCGGTGACGTGATCCTCTCGGTGGACGGGTACGCGGTCGCTAACGACGCCACGGTGGAGTTCCGTGACGGGGAGCGAACGCTGTTCGTCTACGCCGTGCAGCGCCACCACCTAGGTGACTCGGTTGATGTCGAAGTGCTTGGCGGCGGCAGTCGCCGCACGGTGCGTGTCCGGCTGGGTATCGTGTCGAACGAGTGGCAGATGGTGCCCCGGCAGAGCTACGACACCGCGCCACGGTACTATATCAACGGCGGTCTGGTGTTCATACCGCTCACTGAAAACTTCCTCAGCACCTGGGGACGTACCTGGCTCTCGAACGCGCCGCGCCGGTTGGTGAACTACTACATGGCCGATCCCGACGAAGAGCGCGACGAGGTGATCGTCCTGTCACAGATCCTCAGCGATCAGGTGAACATGGGCTACGATGAGCACGTGTTCAGCGTGGTGAGCGCGGTGAACGGGACGAAAGTGCGGAGTCTCGAGGAACTGGTGAGCGCGTTCGAGGACCACGAGGGCGCCTACCACGTGGTTGAGGACGAGGACGGCTACCGGGTGG
>CAZJJT010000352.1:0-5325 GCA_964546395.1 uncultured Fibrobacterota bacterium | reverse complement strand
CGGCACGAACAGCCGTATGTTCTTCTTCTTGCCGACATAGCTCGCGGCGGTCCCGCCCAGCGCCATGAGGTCGTCCCCCACAGTTGCTCCCTCTTCGGTCCACCCCAGGCTCCCTGCCCCTTCACCCGACTGCACGTTGAGCACGACCTGGTCCGACCATGCTGCCATCGCCAGCAGCAACACGGCGGTTGCCCCCCCTGCGCATGCTGCTCGTCCCATGGTATCCTCCTGCTGCAGTGTTCGTTCTGTGACCAACCCCTGTCTCGGCGCAATGAGGGGACCGCGCTACGCGGTCCCCTCGTCCCCCCGGCTGCCCCCCCCGGTCGATGCAGGGACACGTGCGCAACGCGACCATCCCGACATGCGCTGTCGGCTACAGCTCGCGGTACGCCACCATCATGATGTCGGCGCTCAGCGATGACAGCGCCTGCGAGATGGCGATACTGCTGTACAGCACTCGCCCACTCCCGTTTCCTATGCACCTTCCGTGCCCCGGTCCCCATACATCACTGATCTGCATCACCATCCCGATGATGTCGTTATGGATGTGTACGATGTCATCGGCGATGAGTATGCCCTTGAACGTGCCACCGTTAAGGTTCTTGATCGTCGCATCCTTGCAGTCACTGTGAACCACGAGAACGCCTTCGCTGGCGCCCATGTCCATTGACTGCCACGTTTCGCCGCACGCGAGGTGCACGTAGGTGACACCGCTCATGGGGATAGTGAGCTCGCCCGGATCGGTCACGTACTGGGATCCCCCCGCCCCCGACTTCGCCATCGCCTCCAGTGTGCCTGATGCCATCCCGAGAGCTTCATCCGGACCAGGAGGGACAGGAAAGCCTGCTCCCTCGTCAACCACGGTTGCGATCTGCGCCGCATTCCTGGTCGGCGACACGTCAGTCCCGAAGTCGTCAGTCCCGCCGATATCCGAACTGCCCCCATGGCTGTACGTCATGTTGGTGACGATTCCCTTGGTGCCAACCCCGGTGTAGTTGCCGGCCAGATCGTGGTCCCGGCCGTCCACGGTAATGTTTCCGAGCGTCTCGACATCGTAGGCGCTCACAATCGCGCCTCGCTCCGAGATTGTGGGGACACTCACCTTCGCGTAGACCACTTCCACCACCCGCTGGGCTCCGTTGTTGAGTATTCCAGTCGAGCGGACGAATATCCGGTTGTCGGCATCGGCCAGCGGGTCCCCGTCACCGTCCTGATTGTCATACAACGTCACCTTGTAGCGGCCGTTCCTGCCGAAGTCCATCGTATCAGCGAACACCAGGTGAGCGCTGTCCACCTGCTGCGGCCTGCCGAGCGAAGAGTCGAAGTTGGCGAGGAGGAACGTGAAGTCCTGGCCTGACATGGCGGACTTGGCGTGCGCCGCCCCGGCCTCAGCCACGTAGCGCGCCTCCACCGCCATCTTGTTATTGGCACTGGCCTGGATATCGCTGGTGGTCACCCGGAGCGCAACGGTGCCGAGCACCAGCAGGATCGCCGTGACGATGAGCACGAGCATCGGCATCGTGCCTGCACCCTCCGCTCCCGTGAGCCATTGTCTGAAGCGCTTCCAGTGTCTGCCCGCCATGGTCTGCGTCCCCTTCCTGCGCCACGCCTCGCCCTACCCCCCGGCTACTTGTTCTTCTTCGGTTTTCCAGGCCCGGTTCCAGGACTGGTACCGCTGCCGGTTCCTGTCCCGGTCGAACCGCCACTGCCCGTACCGATGCCGGTACCCGAACCTGTTCCCGAACCTGGTTGCGTACCGGGTTCAGTTCCTGACCCGGTACCGGTTCCCGAACCCGTACCCGTTACCGCCGCCAGTGTCGGCAGGTTGAGGTTTGTGGGCGCCACGGACATAGTGAGTGAGTTGGTCTGCACCCCCGCCTTCTTCGCCTGCGCGCCGTTCATGCTGGTGGTGTTCACCACCAGCCTGACCATCACTTCGCTGATCTCATCACTGTTCTGCGGATCAGTGATCGGCGCCCCGGTAGCGTCGAGCGGCACGAACTCGAACGTGTCGACCTCCTCCATAAGCACTTCGGGGGCGCGCTGGCTGTTCAGATCACTGCGCATCAGTGTCTCGTTGCGGAAATCGCGAGAGTACGCCACCTGTTCATCCGGATCATCCACATCACCGTCACCATTGAAATCCGCGCGCAGTATCAGCCGCGCGGTGTCGAACTCGACACCCAGGAACCCCGCGCCGGTGGGGTCGAAGCCCGCGTTGCGCATCTCCCGCTGCATCAGGTCCATCGACGCGCGCAGGCCGCCGCGCAACTCCGCCGCGTTGATCTGCGACATGTAGGTCTTGTTCTGGCTGCCGAAGAACCGTGTGACATACACCAGGAGCAGCGCCCCGATCGCAATACCGACAATCAGCTCCAGCAGCGTTGCCCCTCGCTCATTCGGTCCCTTGTTCATCCGCATGGTACACCTACCTTTGTGAGATGGCTGTCTCGAGCGTGAACGAGTGCTTGTCGCTGTCCCAGAACACCCGCACCGTCACCTGTTTTGTGCCGGCGCTGACATTCGGCCTGACCGCGGTCACCCGCCGGTACTGGGGCGCATCGGCTACCGTACCATACCCTTCCTCGACGTTGTTCAGGCTGTCCACTGCTTCGTAGCCCAGCTCCTTGGCCTGCTCCAGGCGATCCTGGCACAGCACCGTGGCCTCCATCATGCTCTGGCTGGTCTTGTTGCCCAGTATCGAGGCGTACCCGAGCTGCGCAAGCCCCATCATGGCCAGTCCGAACAGGAACAGCGCCACCAGCACTTCCAGCAGGTAGGCACCAGCTTCGTCTCTGAGCACATGCATGCGTTCGGCTATGTTCATCACGACTCCACCTTCACTCGTCCCGCAATGTTCACCACGATTGTCTTGGTCCCCGTCGCATTGGCAACGGTCACGGTCGCCCCGCTGACCGTCCCGCGCGGGTTGTACACGATATCCTGCGTCGCGGTCATGTTCACTCCGCCGTACCCCGAACTCAGGTCGCGCTCGTTCAGTATCTCGCTCTCCTCGAACACGCCGTTGCGGTTGTCATCCCGGTACACCGTGTACCTGGAACCCCCGAACGCGAAGCTGAACTGCTTGTTCTCCGACACGCACTGCATCCGCACCTTCATCAGGTCGCCTACCAGCTCGCGCGTAGCGCCGTTCAGCCTGCTCCGATTCGCCATCCGCGCGTAGTTGGGCAGCAGAATGCTGGCCAGTATCACCGAGATCACCACCACCACGGTCACCTCGAGCAGCGAGAATCCCCCATTGTCTGTCGGCTTATACACTCGCGCTCCTGTCGGTTGCGACTGCCATAGGCTCCTGTGCCCGCACCTACTTAATCGGTTAATGGGGCCCGCCACTCATTATACCAACAACGATCGTGCCATTTCAATAGCTTTCTACACTGCCCTCTGCGCAGTTTTTTCGCCTGTCGGCGTTGCCGAGCGCCCTTGGAACCTGGTCAATGTATCAGAGATGCTACAGGCGCGCGGTCTGTCCCCAATGGCGCGGGTGTCGCCTGAATGATACACGCGCATCGCCGGAAGCAACATCCCCTTCCCGGCCGGCATGCGAGGTGCGCACAACCCGTGAGAGGAGGAACTGCGAAGGGAACTCAGAATCCAGTAGTGGGTGGCGCGAATCCCTCGTTCTCACTCCTGGATTCCCACTCCTGGGTTCTCACTCCCAGGTTCTCACTGCCGGGTTCCCCCTTCCCACGGTAGTCCCCGGCATTGAGGCCCAGCGACCTGAGCTTGCGCAGCAGGTTGGGGCGGTGCATGCCGGCGGCGGCCGCCGCGTGCGAGACGTTGCCGTGGTGTTCGCGGAGCAGCCTGACGAAATAGTCGCGGTCGAACACCCCGAGCGCGTGCTCCTTGGCCCGGGCATACGACCGGGCTGCGCCCGGAACCGCCACCGGCTCCTCGTTGAAACTCAGCAATTCACGCACCGCCCGCTCATCAACCGTCCCGTTGAGCCCCGCTGTCACCCTGAGCACTTCCACCGTGTAGCACAACTCGCGCACATTGCCCGGCCACTGGTACGCCATCAACACCCCCAGGGCCTGCTCGCCGATACGCACCCCCTGCCTACCTTCCGGCTGCGCAAGGAAGTGGTGCACCAGCGGAGGGACGTCCTCGGCATGCTCGCGCAGCGGGCGCGTGGTGAGCATCACGCCTTTCAGCCGGGAATAGAGGTCCCCCCGGAACCCGCCCTCTTTCACCATCTGTTCGAGATCGCGGTTGGTCGCGCTCACCACGCGGATGTTCACGTGCTCGGGGTCGGTCGCCCCAACCGGTGTCAGCTCGCCCTTGTCAAGAACACGCAGCAGCTTCGCCTGCACGTCCGCCGAGGTCTCCCCCACTTCGTCGAGGAACAGCGTCGAGCCGTCCGCCATGCTCACCAGCCCCTCCTTGGCCCGCTCGGCGCCGGTGAACGCGCCTTTCACATGGCCGAAGAACTCCGACTCCTCGAGATTGCGCGGGACCGCCGGGCAGTTCACCGTCACCATCCGAGCTGCCGCCCGCATGCTGCAGGCATGGATTGCCTTGGCGACCAACTCCTTGCCGGTTCCGGACTCCCCCTGGATCAGCACGGGGAACTCGCCGGGCCCGAGTGTGCGGATCTGTCGGCGGAGCGCGGTGACATAGTCAGATATGCCGACAAGATCGAGGTCGTCGGTATCGGGAGCCATGGTTCGATTGTACCATGGCGGGGAGCCGGCGGCCAGATCCCTGCCATCGCCCAGAGCTCCCATGTATCTTTTTGTATCGTCGCACCGACAGCCACACACGGGGGCTGAGCCATGAAACACGCAGTGTTGCTCCTCGCGGTCCTTGCGGGCCACGCCACGTCGTTTTCGGCCGAACCGCCGACGCTCAGGAAGCGGGTCGCGGTGCTTGCATTCGAGGACAAGACGGACGGCGCGACGCAGTGGTACCAGGGAGGGGCGGGCGTGGGCCAGGGCCTGTCGGACATGCTCATATCGGAACTGGTGCAAAGCGCGAAGTTCGTGGTGATCGAACGGGAACGACTCAACGAGGTGATGGCGGAGCAGAGCCTGGGCGTGTCCGGGGCGGTGAACGACGCGTCGGCCGCGAGGCTCGGCAAGGTGCTCGGGGTCGAACTGGCGGTATTTGGTGCGGTGAGCGAGTTTGGCTACCACGAGTCGCAGCAGGGAGGGCGGGTGCCAATACGCACCCCGATGGGCCGGCGACGGGTGGGACTCAAAGTGAACACGACCGAGGCACGGGTGCGTATCGACGTGCGGCTGGTGAACACCTCGACGGGCGAGATAGTGGCCGCGGAGAGTGTCACGGGGACCGAGGTCGACA
>CAZJJT010000351.1:0-5346 GCA_964546395.1 uncultured Fibrobacterota bacterium | reverse complement strand
ACAACGTCCATGATGTCCGACTCGATGAACTCTGCGTCAATGGCCATCTTCTCGGCAAGCCCGCGTGCGACACGAAGAGACGCCGGGGATATGTCGATCCCGGTAACCTTCGCGCCGAGCAGGGCCCACGAGAGTGTGTCGGTGCCGATGTGGCACAGGAGATGGACAAGCGACTTCCCGCGCACATCACCGACTTCGCTGCGGATGACATCGCTCAGCAGTGGCTCCCCGGCAAGGAGCCGGTCGATGTCGTATGTGCGGGCGTGGATCTCGGCCAGACCGTCCCAGCCTTCTCTGTTTGCCTGTGTCTCGTGGCTCATGGCAACTCCGTGGGGTCAGGGCACACGCGGCACGCGTGACGTTACCCATGCACGGAAAATGCGTCACGTTGCTGCGTCGCGATGACCCCGGGGACCGTATATTCGGAACGATGTCTCTTCTGCCCATCCTCAAGCATCTCCTTGTCGGTTCGTCGCCGTGGCGGACCCTGCTTCGTACTGTTGTGGTTGCAGTTGTCGCTGTGGTAGTCTTCCGGTTCATCCTGCTGCCCGTGCGACTGCGCGGAGGGAGCATGGAACCTACCTATGCCGACCACTCGTTTACCATGGCCAACGCGCTGCGGTACCGCTTCCGCCATCCCCGGCGCGGTGATGTTGTGGTCATCCGTATGGCCGGCACGCACGTGATGCTTCTCAAGCGTGTCCTTGGCCTTCCCGGCGAGCGCGTCTCGTTCCGCGGTGGTGCCCTGCTCATCGACTCGATCGTGGTAGCGGAGCCGTATCTCAGCGATGCAGGAGACTGGAACATGGAGGAAGTGGTCGTGGGTCCGGACGAGTACTTTGTTGCCGGCGACAATCGTGCTGTTCCCATCGAATCGCACGTGCTCGGACGTGTCGACCGTGCTCGGATCGCAGGAGGAGCGCTATGGTGAAGGGCAGAACCGGTGCGATAGTGGTGCTGGTTGCGGGAGCTGCGGCCTGGTTTCTGCTCTCACGCAACAATGACGAGCAGGTTATCCGCAGGAACCTGCAGTTGTTGGCGAAGGTAGCCTCGAACACGGGTGATCCGGCCAGAGACCCTGCGCCCCTCGCACGTCTTGCCACAATCCGCAAGCTGCTCACCGAGGATTGCAGGGTCATAGCGGGAGAGGCCTACCCATCCATCGTGGGACGTGACGAGCTTCTCGGCGCAATCGCCGCTGCGATCAGGGCCACTGAGAGGCTCACGGTGACGCTCCACGATGTCTCGGTCGAGGTCGCCAGGGACCGCATGACCGCCACAACCGATCAGACCATCGAAGCCGTCAGTGCCAGGGCCGGGGGCAAGGAACTCCTCGACGCGCGCGAGGCACGGATACAGTGGCGTAAGGTCGACCGCACGTGGCGGATCGCACAAGTCGAGGAAGTTCCCACACTGCACTAGGGAGATGTGAAGTGAGGAGCGTGGAACAGCCGGGCCACCGGAAGAGGAGCACAAGACCCTTGTCACCCGACTCCCGACTGTGGTACATTAGTCGTGTCTTCCAACCCAGGATGAGGAGGCGCCATTCGACAAGCTCTACATCACCACAACCCTCCCCTACGCTAACGCGGTACCCCACGTCGGCCATGCCATAGAGTTCTTCCAAGCGGATGCATACGCGAGGTACTTCCGCAAGGCACTCGGCGATGAGAACGTGTTCCTGAACGTCGGAGTTGACGAGCACGGGCTGAAAGTGTTCTCCACGGCAGAGAGCCACGGCAAATCCCCCGAAGCATACCTGGCCGAACTCGTCCCAAAGTGGCAGGATTTCTGCTCAAAGTTCCGAATCTCGTACGACCACTTCTACCGGACTGCCACTCCCGACCACCACGAGGGTGCCAGGAGAGTCTGGTCCTTGTGCAACTCTCAGGGCGATCTCTACAAGAAACACTACGATGGGTTGTATTGCGTTGGGTGTGAGGCCTTCCTGCTGGAAAGGGACCTGGTGGCGGGCAAGTGTCCCAACCACGGGACCGCACCCATCAAGCACTCCGAAGAGAATTACTTCTTCAGGTTGTCGAAGTACTCAGAGAGGGTCCTGGTCCATCTGCAGAAGAACCCTGACTTCCTGAGGCCCGCGTCGAAGATGCAGGAACTGGTGAACTTCGTGCAGGAAATGACCGATATCAGCGTTTCGCGCTCACGGTCGAACTTGCCGTGGGGAATACAGGTTCCTGGTGATCCTGAGCACACCATGTACGTATGGTTCGATGCCCTCACCAACTACATACGTGTACTCGGGTTCGACGACGACCTGAGTCGCTTTGAGTCGTGGTGGCCTGGTGTGCAGATATGCGGCCCCGACAATCTTCGATTCCAGGGAGCAGTCTGGCAGGGCATGCTGGCCTCCCTCGGCCTTCCGTTCACCCGGAAACTTCTCGTCCACGGGACCATTTTTGGGCCCGACGGCAACAAGATGTCCAAGACCCTCGGGAACGTGGTTGCACCACTGGAGCAGTATGAGAAGTACGGTTCGGATGTGTGCCGTTTCTACATGCTGGGCGTGCTCAGGCCCTACGCCGACTGCAGCTATCGGGAGGACGAGCTCAGGAGCGCATACAATGCGCACCTCGCGAACAACTATGGCAACCTGCTGAACAGGCTGGTCCACCTGGCGAGCAAGGGGCAGTGTGAGCTCCTGCAGGAGTCGAGAGTGCCCGCTGAATTTGCTGAGAAGGTTGCAGGGTTCAGGACACGGGCAGAGAACGCGTATGGAGGATTTGAGTTGCACGATGCCGTTGCCGCGGTGAACGAGTTGGTTTCATTCGGCAACCAGTACATCCACGAACAGGAGCCATGGAGGCAGGCGGCATCCGGGGCGGCAGCAACCCTCAACAACATCTCCGTGCTCCTGAAGAGCGCGTCGGAGCTCTACGAGCCGGTAATCCCCGATGGTGCACGGCGGGCCATCGAAGCCATCGAGCGGCGCAGGAAGGCCATACTCTACCCGCGGATCGATACCTAGCCCACGTCCGTTGGTAAGTCCAGAGAGCGTGGAGGCGGTGGGACCGAGGTCTGTGGTAACCGTCGTGGCAACTGTCTGCATCGCGTCTTCGGAAACGAAGTCTCTGCGCCCTGACCTTGCATGGCCGTCCTCCCGTCAGCCCGTCTGCCCGTACGGCAGAGATCAGCCGCAGGAGCGGCCAGCCCTCCGCAGCGCTGCCCCAAAATGCTCCTTCGCCAGGTGCACGCACGCGGGGATCGGAATACCGCCGTTCCATTGCCCGCTCCTGACTGCGGCCCAGATCGGTCCCACGCGCACGCTGCCCACGTGGCTTGCGAACTGGTAGGCGTCAAGCAGCCCCAACCCTCTTCGCGCAGCCAGGAACGCTGCCATCGAGCGCTCCGCGCTCCTGATGGAGTCGGCGAAGTCGTGCGCAACCCCGACGGTGACGAACTCCGAGTCGTTCTCTATGAGTATCGTTTCGAGGTCCTGGTACGGCGAGCGTTGGATACAGAGCGTACCGTCGAGGGATACCTCCAGTGAGTACCCGTTCACTTCCCCGTCGCCCTGCACCGCATGGCCGTCGCCGCAGCAGAACCACGCCCCGTCACGTTCGCTGCGGATATGCACCGTGCTCCCGGCGCAGATATCCGGCAGGTCCAGGTTGCCGCCATGGTGCCAGGGCTCGGGTGAAGGCGCTGCCGGAACCACGCCGAAGCATCCGTACATGGGACGCACTGGCACCGAAAGCCCCCCCCGGAAGTGCGCGACCCCGCCCTCAATCCGCACGAAATCGTGTCGCGCGACGATGTCCTCCCGCGCAAGCAGTGATTCATCACCGATACTGATCTTGGTGTGACCCACCACGGCGAGACTGTGGATGCGTACCGCTATCACCTCCCCGGCGCGAACGCCTTCCACGTACACCGGCCCGGTCGAAGGGTTGCCGGCCATCGGACCATTCGGCTTGTCCATGTCATTCTCGGACATCATGAGCATGTTGCCGGTATCTGTTGTCTCGATGGCAAACTCCTCCCCCTGGGCCACCCGCAGGGGCGGCTCCGACGGCAGTGTTGACAGGTCCCCGTGGTTTCTGAACAGGCGATCCCGCGTCAGTCGCTTCATGCCTCCTCCTCTGGTTTTTCTCCGTGTCGTACCGTCGGGTCCCGGCTTCTCCTCAGGTGGAGCGTCACTTCCAGACGGTTGTGGAACAGGTTGCTCGCCTGCACCACCTCGTACCTCGGCGACAGTTTCTCCATTGTCTGCGTCAGCAGGCGCTCCGGTCGGCCCTCGATCAGCTTCACGGTCATAATCGCCGGTGCCCCCGGCTGAAGGACTTCCGAGAAGCGCAGCATCTGCTGCGCAGAGCGTTCGGGCCTCACATTCATGTCATTCGTCACAATATCGTATACGGTCTGTGCCGTGTACTCCTCGCTCTTTGCGCGAACATGTTCGATGCTCGGCTCGGACGCAAGCGCAGGGTGCAGCACCGCGGGATCCACCGCGGTGACCGTGAGCCCATGGCCGGCCAGAACCCTCGTCCACCCACCCGGTGCTGCACCAAGGTCCAGTGCTCTGCCGCCGCGCAGGTCAATCCTGAACTTGCGGAGCGCTTCCACGAGTTTGTTCTCAGACCGGCAGATGTGTCGTGGTGTCCGCGAACACACCCGGTGCTCATCGCAGTGTTCGTTGAGGTTGTCGCACACCGAGGAAACACCGACATACCCGGTGGTACCCCGCAGAAACACCGAGACGACCTTCAGCGACTCGTCCGCCAACACACCCACATCAGAAAACCGCGCAACTGCGCCCTGCTCTTCGAGCGCAGTGCCGATGCACACTTCGACATCCTTGGCATTGTACTCGCCGCTGCCTTTGGCACGGCGGCACTGCACCATGAAGTGCTCACCCTCGGCAAAGTGCGCTGCCTGCAAGGCGCAGTCCCGCAGACCAGAGAGGTCAGCATCCCTCTGCTGCGTGAGAGTGATCCGGCAGTGGACGGGCATGATGTGGCGCACGAAGACTGTCCCGGCAGAAGTCAGCCGCCTGCGGAATTCGTCTTCGCTCAGGGCCGACCGCACCAGCAGAACGCCGTCGCCAAGCGGCATCCGACACTCCGCCTCCACGCCTGCAGCACGGAGCTCTCCCAAAGCACTCCTGCGCAGACCGGGCAGAAACGTGGCAATGTATGTGAATGACATGGGTTACCTCCATATGCTCAATGGTGTGTTTACTCATGTGCAGCAAGTCCTGTTCGCACTGCGTGGGCAAACTTCTTCACATTGCCCCCGAATGCTTTCGTCACGAGCGTGGCCGCAGTTCCCGCGTCCGGGTGTTGTACCCACTCCCGCACCGTGTCCTCGCCGAACGCAAGCCCAAGC
>CAZJJT010000350.1:0-5349 GCA_964546395.1 uncultured Fibrobacterota bacterium | reverse complement strand
GATGCCGACACCAGGACCACCCCGAGCACCAGGTAGGCCAGTGTCCGCCCCAGCGCATAGGACGCCCCGCACAGAAGGGCCCGTGAGGTGCTCCGCACATTCTTCCCGATGAATGATACCGCGGCGATGTTGGTTGCCAGCGGGCACGGGCTGATGGAGGTCAGGATGCCCAGCCACACGGCCGAACCAGCGGCAGCGATCAGGTCTGTCACCGGAATCAGCTCACCTTCTTGAGGTACGTGTGGATGCTGTCGGCGATGTACTTCTTGAACTTCTCGCTGTCGCGCACCAACCCCCATATCTTGTCGAGGTTGACCCACTCGGTCTGGCTACCCTTGCTGCTCAGCGAGAGTACCACCGACTTGGTAACCAGGCGGTAGTCGTCCACATAGTGACGACCGGCTTCCTCTTCGACATTGACCACTTTCAGTTCGATTCTCCCCTGCGCGGTATCACCGGCGAAGTCCTCGGCGAGGACCTCCTTGGTGAGTTTCTCGAACTGGTTGCACGACCAGCATCGATACGAGGTATGGAAGTAGTACACGGTGAGTTTGTCTGCCGTGGGCGCCTGCTGCTCTGCGGGGCTGCCCGAAGCTGCAGGTTTCCTGGGTTCCTCGCCGTTGCACGCAACCACTCCCAGCATGCACACGCCCATCACGACAAGCGTGCGTACATATCTCGATGTCATAGTCCCTTCCCCTTCAGGCAAGAGCCCTTGTGATTTCGTCCACCGAGAGCACCCTCCCCGAAGACACCACGGTGCCATCGACCACCAGAGCCGGCGTCATCATCACCCCGTGCTTGAGAATCTCGTTGAGATCTTCCACCTTGCGTACCTCGGCGGCGGCACCGCTCTGCACCACGGCTTGCTTCGCTGCCTCGTACAGCTTCGTGCACTTGGGGCACCCCGTGCCCAATACCACTACGTTCTTCATATACCCTCCGTATCGGTCTTCCTGCCGCGGTGTTACACAGCCATTGTTCCGTAGATGATACCGCTCAGTGTTGCCATGACCACCACCAGGGCAACAAAGACAAGCGTCTTCTGGGTGCCGATGATACTGCGGATGACGAGCATGTTTGGCAGCGACAGTGCTGGACCGGCAAGCAGTAGCGCCAGTGCCGGCCCCTGCCCCATCCCGTTGCCCATGAGCCCCTGCAGAATCGGGACCTCGGTGAGTGTCGCGAAGTACATGAACGCGCCGGCGAATGCGGCAAAGAAGTTCGCTCTGAGAGAGTTGCCGCCAACCGCGGCGTGGACCCACGAGGAGGGAATGATTCCCTCGTGATCAGGACGGCCGAGCAGGAACCCCGCAATCAGCACACCCCACATCAAGAGGGGCAGTATCTGTCTGGCGAAGCCCCACGATGACTCGAACCAACTGCCGGCTTCGCCACGGTCCCGCGAAGCGAACAACGAGAACAGAACCACACCGGTACCAAACGGGATCACTGCCGATGCCCTGCCGAACAGGGCTGCTGCTACAGCGGTTCCCGCCGCGACCACGGCCATCTTCCACCAGGCCACTGAGTACCAGATGACGAGAATCGCCCCGAGGGCAAGGGCGAACGCAGATGTCGCCGCCCACTTGGCAGTGTACAGCAGGTACCACAAGCCCTGGGCTTGATCGGGTCTGGCCCAGTTGGCACACACGAGGATACCAACCAGCGAGAGGAAGAACAGTGCGGTCTGCCACAGGGGACGCCCGGCGGGCGGTTCAGGTACCGACATCTGGGCCGCCACGCGATCCATCTCCTCTTTGCGGAAGATGAAATGCATCAGGACGCCTATCACGATGCTGAACAGCACGGCACCAACAGCGCGGGCAACCCCCAGTGGGAACCCCAGCACACGGGCGGTCAGCACAATGGCAAGTACGTTGATTGCTGGTCCGGCGTAGAGGAAAGCGGTGGCAGGGCCAAGGCCGGCACCCATACGGTAGATACCGTTGAACAGCGGCAGAACAGTGCAGGAACAGACTGCCAGCACCGAGCCAGACACCGACGCGACCCCGTAGGCAAGCACCTTGTTGGCCTGTACGCCCAGGTATCTCATAACCGAGGCCTGGCTGACAAACACTGCGATTGCCCCGGCAATGTAGAATGCTGTCACCAGGCAGTACACGACATGTTCGCGCGCATACCACCGGGCCAGGTGAAGCGCTTCCATGACTGCACCACCAAACCGCGCCGACTCCACCGGCAGGTGGTAGACAATGAGGAACAAGCCCGTGAGCAGTGCGAGCGCTTTCCACTCCGACTTCCAACTCATGCGGTCCGCCCTACTCCACCAGCGCCAGGTGCTCGCGCGCGGTCTGCTCGACCACTTCGTTCACGCACGTGAAGAAGCGAAGTACGCAGGGCATCTTGAGCGAGTAGAAGATGCTCGGGCCCCGTTTCTCGGAGGTCACAACCCCGGCATTTCTGAGCAGCGAAAGGTGTTTCGACACGGTCGAGATGTCCGCCCCCACCGATTCGGTGAGTTCGCACACGCACCGCTCACCTTCTGCGAGCTGGTTCACCATGTGCAGCCGCGTCGGGTGGGCAAGCGCTTTCAGAACCCGCGCCTGCGCCTCGAGGCGTGCCTGCTGCTTCTTGTCCATTCCCTGCTTCCTTTCGCGATAGACTGTCAGCCATTTGGCAATATAGCCAAATAACCAAGTACATGCCACCCCAATCGCTCTTTTCTTTGCCAGACAGCCGCATCAGCCGATTCTGGGGGGGGTGGCAGAAGGAAACCAGGACTCCGCAGCCTGGGGGTACTTCATACAGCAACAACGCTGGAGCCAAGGCTGCACAACCGGGGCCGGACTGGCGTTGGTAGACTCACCCGGGCCTCACGGATTGGTGTGGAGCCCCTCGAGCGGGATGGGGTCGCTCAGCCGGAAAACGAAGCCCCCCGAACTCCACAACGGGAACTCCGGGGGGCCGAAATCTGGAGCGGGAAACCGGACTCGAACCGGCGACCATCTGCTTGGGAAGCAGAGACTCTACCAACTGAGTTATTCCCGCGTTGCGCATGGGAAGATACTTGTGCTCTGGCACGCCAGTCAACTGGCACGAAACCACGTGCGCGGAGCTATTTTAGTTCGTCTGTTGCCCTGCTTTCAGACCCCCGCGTCCAGTGCAGAGGAGCCATGGCTGAGAAGATCACGATGCGGGACGGCGTTCTGCTCGTCCCTGACAACCCGCTGATCCCATTCGTGGAAGGCGACGGGATTGGGCCCGACATCTGGCGCGCCGCCTCCATGGTCATCGAGAGCGCAGTACAGAAAGCCTACGGCGGTGCCCGCAAGATAGAGTGGGTCGAAGTGCTCGCCGGCGAGAAGGCGTTCAAAGCCACCAACAGCTGGCTCCCGGACGAAACGGTGGACGCGTTTCGCTCGCACCTGGTGGGAATCAAAGGACCGCTTACGACCCCGGTGGGCGGCGGCTTCCGTTCTCTCAACGTCGCGCTCCGCCAGATCCTCGACCTCTATGTCTGCCTTCGGCCGGTCCAGTACCTCCCCGGGGTCCCGTCGCCGGTCAAGCGGCCCGAGGATGTCGACATGGTGATATTCAGGGAGAACACCGAGGATGTCTATGCGGGGAAGGAAGTGCAGGAGGGCACGCCCGAAGCCGCGAGGCTCATCGCCTGGCTCAAGAGCGAGTACGGCTGGGACATCCGTCCCGACTCCGGCATCGGTATCAAGCCAATCTCCGAGAGCGGCTCCAAGAGACTTATCCGGGCGGCAATCGAGTACGCAATCGAGAACAGGCGCGCCAGTGTAACACTCGTGCACAAGGGCAATATCCAGAAATTCACCGAGGGGGCGTTCCGCGCCTGGGGCTATGAGCTTGCCAAGGAGGAGTTCGCGGGTACGGCGGTGTCGTGGGAAGAGTGCGGCGGGAAGCCCGCGGCCGGACAGGTGCTTGTCAAGGATGCCATCGCCGACATATTCCTTCAGCAGGCGTTGACCCGCGCGAAGGAGTTCGACGTGGTTGCTACGATGAATCTCAACGGTGACTACATCTCGGACGCGCTCGCAGCACAGGTCGGCGGTATCGGGATCGCTCCGGGCGCCAATATCAACTATGTTACCGGACACGCCATCTTCGAGGCGACCCACGGGACCGCGCCCAAGTACGCCGGACTCGACAAGGTGAACCCCTCGTCGGTGCTGCTCTCGGGGGAACTGATGCTTCGGTACCTCAAGTGGTACGAAGCCGCCGACCTGGTGATGAGCGGGTTGAAGAAGACGATTGCCTCGAAGGTGGTCACATACGACTTCGCGCGGTTGATGGAGGGGGCGAGCGAGGTATCGTGCTCCGCGTTTGGGCGCGCGATTGTGGAGAACATGGCCCCGTAACCGGGAGGTGAGAGGTTGCTATTCGCTGCGCTCGGACTGGTGCTGCTCCTGATATTGCTCCTGGTGGCCATGCGCCTGGGAGTGAGTCGCGAGCAGGTTGAGCCCGAACGCCGCTCATCTTCCGTGATCAGCGCCAGCGGCGTCTACTCCATCGTGCGCCGCAGTCCGCGCGAAGCGGTCGGGCAACGGGAGCCATCCGAGCCCCAGATTCGCCAATATCTGGGGGGCATAAACGAAGATAGTGGTGGTAATGCGTTGTCGGACAGTGACAAAGAACGCCTGATTGACACATTTCTGGCTGACCGGGAGGCAAATGTCACCGAAGTAGAACGCGGTGACGTCGAGAATGTCGATTTCTACTACTATGACCACCGCTGGGATGACCCGGTATGCGAGAGAGCGGTTCCGAAGGGGAGCTTTGTGACCCGTGAGGAAATCTACAAGCATCCCGAACTCGTGCCGCCGTTCCATCTCGGTTGCGGCTGCCTGCTGCGCCGCCAGCACGGCACCGACAATGTCCGCAAGACCATCGCCCTCAGGTTTCGTCCGCTCCTGGGTGATGGGACCGTGGTTCCCCCTCTTCCCGCGTGGCGCGAGGTAGTCCGCATCCCATGAACTGCATCCCTGACGGCCCGCACGGTCACCTTCGCGCATGCCTTCCTCTGCTTCTCGCCGCGGCGATTGCCGTCCCGGTCTCGGGCGGAGTCGGGGAATCCGCTGTCATCACGCTCGTATTCCCGCCCGGTGCGCGTGCCACGGGCCTGGGGGAAGCGTTTACGGGGCTGGCGGACGATGTCAACGCGACCTACTTCAACCCTGCGGGTCTCGGGCAGCCGCCGCTCGCCAACACCTGGCATGTCTATCTCGACAAGCAGGGGTACTCGTTCACCGGGATTGCCGGCCGGCACAAGAAGGCGTTCGAGTTGCGGGAGGAGATGTGGGCCGGCACCAACAAGGGCGTGCTCCGCTACAACGGCCGCTCCTGGCAGGAGTTCGAAGA
>CAZJJT010000349.1:4954-5353 GCA_964546395.1 uncultured Fibrobacterota bacterium | reverse complement strand
GGTCCGGCCATTCCGTTGACAGAATCGAAGTACGTGATCTGCCACACCCCTTCGGGGCTGGCGCTACCGGTCACTATCTCCAGCTGCCCGTCTCCGTCCACGTCCTGCAGCACCAGCCCCACCACGAACCGCCCCTCGGCAATCACGCCTTTGTCGGCGGTCGCGGGACGGTACCACAGCAGGGCGCCGTCGCCCCCGGTGACAATCTCGACGTTCCCGTCGCCATCGATGTCGGCCGCGGCGGTGCTGCCGAGGTCACGCACCGGCGGGGCGGCATCGAGGATGGTCAGCTCCCAGGCCAGAGAGGGGATGTGCGTGATGGGCAAGGGGCGAGCGGCGATACGTGGCGCGCGGCAAGTGGCGCTGGTTCCGGCGGCGCGGCGAAGGCGGGACGGGGCC
>CAZJJT010000349.1:0-4944 GCA_964546395.1 uncultured Fibrobacterota bacterium | reverse complement strand
CTGCTGCGGGTCCTCTTCTGCGGGGTGGCCATCGTCCACGGTCCTCCAGAGTGGGTACAGCACCAATCTAGGACCGAAGGTCGGGTGACGCGTGTGTCATCTATGCCGCGAGATGCGCAATTCGGTGCACATCGTGCAGAGCGCCGCTGTGTCTAGAGCGAGGTGGGGTCGATGCCGCGTCGCTGAAGCAGCGAACCGTCCTTCAGGTACAGCTCGAGCTGCGCCTCGACCGATGCCACGCGCGCCCGAGTGTCGTCGAGCTGCGCGGCAGTGAGGTCGCGCTGTGCCTGCAGCACGAAGTAGTTGGTGGATGCGCCGGCGGCAAGCTTCTCATACTCGGCGTCAAGGCGCTTGCGCTGCAGGGCGAGCGCGCTTCCGGCAGCGGCAACCTGCTGCCGGGCCTTGAGCAGCTCTGCGTGTGTGCTGCGCACTTCCATTTCTACGAGCCGTGCCAGGTTGAGCACCGACTGCTGCGCCTGTCTCTCGGCCAGACGAGCGGAGGCGAAGCGATGGCGCGCAGAACCCTTGCTTGCGGGCAGCGAGAAGCTGAGCCCCGCGGTTAGTTCGTTTTCGTGTCGCGCGCCGGTACCGAGGGCGTTGTCGAACGTGGTCCCCGGCGTCGTGCCCTCCAGCTCGAGGAAGAAATCGAGGCGCGGCAGCATTCCGTTGCGCGTCTGGATCACGTCAAGGTGGCCCCGCCTGGCCAGCGAGCGCGCCTGGCGAAGGTCGGGCCGGTCGCGAAGGGCAAGCGCGACGTGATGCGTCACCGAGTCGGGCAGCTGGGGCAGCGGGGGAGTGTCCACCAGTGCGAGTTGTGTGTTCCAGTGCATCTCGGCAGTGTCGGCCATGAGATACAGAAGCTGGTAGCGTTTCTGCTCGACAGCGGTCTGCGCGCCGATGAGGTCCTTCTCGCGCGAGGCGACCTCGGCTTGTACCGAGACCAGTTCCAGCGGGGCGATCCGTCCGACCTTGAGCCGCTCCTGCGATTCGTACAGCAGGCGTTGTGCCAGCTCGAGGCTCTGCTGCCGGATGACCTCTTCATGCTGTGCGAGGTAGAGCTCCCAGTACGCACGTTCGGTGTCTCGGAGCATGCGCTGGGCGAACCCGGCGAGTTCCTCGGTGCGGATATCCAGGTCCGCACGGGCCCGGCGAAGCGGCACCAGGCCGGCAAGAGCCCCACCGTCCTGCAGCAGCGCCTGCGTGTAGCTCACGTACGCTGATCCCACGTACGGGCCGCTGGTGGCAGAAGGAGTCACGCTGCTTCCGAGGCTGATGCTTCCGCCGGTGGGGACCGGCTGCGTGAGCGCGAGTGATGACGCCGTGGTGGGCGGTCCGGCAGAATCGCCCTGTGGCCACACCCGGTCGAGGGAGCCCGAGAGCGTCGGCTCAAACGCGTACGCGGACTGACGGACGCCGTGACGAGCGATGTCGAGGTCGAGTTGTTCCACACGCACCAGCGGGTTGTGCTTCAGCATGCACAGCAGTGCCTGCTCCAGCGAGACAACCACGGAGTCGGCTGCACGCAGGGGGACGCAGACCGCGAGTCCTGCCGCGGCCGCTCGTATCAGCGTACCTCGGGAGATGCTACGCATCGGCCACCTTCCTGCGCGCGCGACGCTCCTCGATAAGCGAGTACACTACCGGTATGAGCACGAGGGTGATGAGGCTCGACGCGATAAGGCCGCCTATCACCACGCGCGCCATGGGGGCCTGGGCCTCTCCGCCTTCCCCCAGCGCGAGCGACAGCGGGAGCAGTCCCAGTGACGTGGTGAGCGCGGTCATCATGATCGGACGCAGACGACGTGTTCCTCCGGCCGCGATGGCATCATAGAGTTTCATGCCCTGCTCCCGTCGCAGGCGGTTGATATGGTCGATGAGCACGATCGCGTTGTTGACCACGATGCCGGCCAGGATGATACAGCCGATATAGGCCTGGATCGAGAACGGCGTGCCGGTGAGCAACAGGATGCTCACCACTCCCACCAGCGCAACCGGTATCGAGAACAGCACGATGAACGGATCGCGGAACGATTCGAACTGCGCCGCCATCACCAGGTATACGAGCAGGATCGCCAGCATCAACCCCACCATCAGCTCCTTGAACGCCTTCTGCTGCTCCTCGTAGTCGCCGCGCACCAGGATCGAGAACTCCGCGGGCACGGAGATGGTGCGCAGTCTCGCGCGGATACCGCCCACCACACTCTTCAGGTCACTTCCAGCATAGTTGACATTGACCGTGATGGCGCGCTCACGGTCGATGCGCTCGATCTGTACCGGTCCCGAGCCCGGGTCCAGCGTGGCCACCGACTGCAGCGGCACCACCTCGCCGCTCCTGGTTACCAGCGAGATGCGTGCGAGCTGCTCGGCACTGAGACGGTCGCGCTCGGCGAGCCGCACTATGACAGGGTACTCCTTGCCGGCAGTACGGAGCATCGTGGCCTGGGTGCCTCCCATGGCAGTCTGCACCGCGGTGCCGATCTGCAGTGCGGTGAGACCGAGGTCGGCGGCACGCTGCCGATCGATATGCACCGTGTACTCAGGCATCCCTTCCTCACGACTGATACGGACATCAGTCACCCCCTCGACACCCTCGACCGCGTCCGACACCTGCTGTGCGAGCCGCTGGCCGATGTCAAGGTCGTGTCCGCGGATTTCGATCGCGACCGACTGGTCCTGGCTGGCGCCCATACGGAGGATGAAGAGCCCCTGGCCCTCACGTACGCGTATGGTGGCGCCCGGGATGCCGTTGAGCTTCCGGCGGAGGTCCGCTGCGACATCGGCACTCGAGCGCCGCCGCTGCGCCTTGGGGACCAGGGCGATGCGGAGCGCGGACGTGTGACTGCGACTGCCGCCCCACCATCCGCCCCCCCCCACGCTGACAAGCACGTACGAGGCTTCAGGTACTTCGCGTGACACGATCGACTCGATATGCTCGGTGGCGCTGTCCGTGAGTTCCACCCGCGTTCCCACCGCCATCTCCACATCGACCCGCACTTCACCTTCGTCGCTCGACGGGACGAGTTCGACGCCGATGAGAGGCAGCAGCGCGACTGAGCAGACAAGCAGCCCCGCCGTTCCCCAGAGCACGGCGGAACGGTGGTGGAGCGCACTGCGGAGGAACCGACCGTATGCCTGCTCGACCCTGCGGTAGAACTGCTCCGAACGCGCAAACACCGAGGACAGCCCGCCAGTCCTGGTGCCGCCGACTGCCGGAGGCATGCGCAGGAAGCGCGACGTAAGCATGGGAATGAGCGTGAGTGCAGCCACGAGAGAGCACGAGATGGAGAACGACACGACGTACGCCAGTTGGCGGAACATCACGCCCGACATGCCGCGGATGAACACCACAGGGAGAAACACTACGAGTGTGGTAAGCGTGCTGGCGGTCACCGCCGATGCCACTTCGGAGGCGCCGCTCACCGCGCTCTCGGCCGCGGGTCCGCCCTGCTCACGGTGGTGGAATATGCTGTCGAGTACGACGATGGCGTTGTCTACCAGCATGCCGATACCCAGCGCCAGCCCCCCAAATGTCATCATGTTGAGCGTAAGACCACCGAAGTAGAGAATCGCGAACGTGGCGATGATCGAGATGGGAATTACCACGGCGATGATGAGCGTGGAGGAGACGTTGCGCAGGAACAGAAGCAGAACGCTGATGGCGATCAGCCCGCCAAGTAGCAGCGAAATGCCCACAGAGTTGATGGCCTGTCGGATGAAGACACTGGTATCGATGCGCGGCGTTATCTGTACCTGCGGCAGGTCCCGGGCGATGGTGCGCAGTTCGCGCCGGATGCCGGCAGCAACCGCAACCGTGTTGGCGCCGGCCTGCTTGCTGACCGAAAGGGTGATGCCGGGCACGCCATTGATACGCACGAACGTGAGTTGTTCCTCGCTGGTGTCCTCCACATCGGCCACGTCACCCACACGCACCGGAACCCCGTCCCGAACAACGACCACGACGTTGCGAATGTCTTCCACGCCGCGGAACTCCGCCAGCGTACGGACCGTGATCTCTTTCAGCCCGCGGTCGACTGAGCCGCCCGGGACATTGCGGTTCTCGGCGCCCAGCGCGCTCACGACCATGTCGGGTGATATCCGCAGCGCACTCAACTGGTCGGAGCGAAGCGACACGTGGAACTCACGGCCCACGCCGCCGCGGATGTCGACCGAGGCGACCCCGTCGATGCGCTCGATGCGGTACTGCACCTGGTCCTCAAGCAGCTCGCGGAGTGCGACCGGCTCAAGATGCGACGAGGCCCCGAGGATCATGATGGGAAACGAGGAGAGGTCGAACTTGCGGATCATCGGCCGGTCCACCTCTTCGGGCAGCCGCCCGAGCACTCGGTCGATACGGTCGCGCATATCGTTGACGGCTTCGTCGAGGTTGGTCCCCCAGGTGAACGACACGCGCACGATACTGCGGCCCTCGGAGGATGTCGAGACGATCTGCTCGATCCCCTGGAGCCCCGCCACTGCCCCCTCGAGGGGGCGGGTCACCAGCTCCTCCACCTCCTCGGGACCGGCATTGCTGTAACTGGTGATTACCGAGATGGTGGGGAAGGTGATCTCGGGCATCAGATCGATCGGCAGCCGCCAGAGTGAAAAGAGGCCCACGGTGATCACGATAAGGTAGACCACCGAGGTAAAAACGGGGCGTTTGACGGTAAACGTGACCAGCGGGTTGCTCATGGGGTGCTCTCAGAACTGCCCGGGTGAACGGGAAGGGGTGCCGCCCGGTCCAGCCGAGCTGCTGAGCAGCACCTGAGAACTGTCGCGCAGCAGATGGTTGCCGAGGGTGACTACCGGGAGGTTCAGAGAGGGTGCGAGTACCTCAACCCAGTCCCCCTCAGCGATCCCGAGCGTTACCGGTACCATGCGTGCGACGGTGCTGTCCACCACGAATACCACCGATACACTGTCCTTGTGTACGATAGCAGCTGCGGG
>CAZJJT010000348.1:0-5379 GCA_964546395.1 uncultured Fibrobacterota bacterium | reverse complement strand
GACCAACCGTCGCGCCTTCCACGGGCTCGCCTTGTGCGTCGTGTACACTCACAGTCAGCGTGCCAACCCGCTCTGTAAGCGGGCTGGGGCTCAGCGCAACCGTGAGGGAATCCGACGGTCCAACCGACTTGATACGTACTGGGAGTACCGGGTCACCAAGGTAGTTACGCGACAACACCACCCATTTGGCAATGTCCCATGAGGCGTTGTCACATTCTGGAAGGGAAGAAAACGCCGGATGGGCGTAAGCGCCAGGGCGTGTGTCTGGCCCCCCGAGATGTGTAGCCAGCGCAAGCGTCAGGCGCAAGCTGTTGCTGTGCCGTCCCGGCAAGATACGACATTTGCCGTTGTCAGGACGGCAGTGCGACAAGTCGTGTTCTGGCGATCGGCCGCCCTGCCGCGGAGTTGTGTAAGATCTCGCGCGCTGCGTAGCGCGGGAGAGATCTACCGGACCACCGCCACCGGCCTCACGATCCGTTTCCCGTCTTCGCCGCGCACCTGCACCACGCGCACCCCGCGGGCATCACCAGCAAGAGAAACCGCTGCACTGCCGCGCACCGTCGACAAGCGTACCGTGCGGCCGCGGAGGTCCATCACCTGGAGCTGTCCCTTCCCCACGCCGCTGACATTGAGGCTGGCGCCGCGGAGGCCGACCGAAGGGCCACTCGCCGCTCCGAGCTTCGGTTCGGTGATCCGCAGCGGCGAGCCCGGGTCGCGGAACACGACGTAAAACTTGTCGGCAGGAAGCTGGGCCTGCTGGTACTCGCCGCTGGTGGTGAGCGGGCTGGTAGAGAGCTCCATGCCGTTCATGTCCAGCACGGCCATCTGGCTCAGCGAAGCGTTCTTGATTCCGACTGTCGCCGCGATGTTCTGGATCCGCCACGGCGCGTTGCCATGCGCCAGTATCTCGAACCCCGGCTCCCCACCCACATCCGCGGCCCGCACCTGCCAGTTGGTGGGCCGCTCCATGGTTCCCGCCTGCACCAGCACGTGTTTCGACTCGGCTATCGGCGCGGCGTCGAGCGGTACCACCAGTATCGAAGCGTACGTGTTGGTGGTCGTTATCTGCACATCATCCAGCGTGAACGTCCCCACCTTGTTGAGGAACCCGCACACGCCCTGCGCGCGGTTGCTGTTCACCTGGCAGATGCCCGCGCCGTAGTCGAGTCGTACCTGGCCGGTGGCACTTGTCACCACCGAGTCGGTTGTGTCGACATATGAATCGATATCGGCCACTGCCGTTGCCGCCGGGTCGGCGTCATACTCCACCCGCACCGGTCCCACCAGGAACGCCAGCGGGTTCACTCCATTGGGAATGACGGCATCCGGTGGGAACACGTCATCGCGGTTCGGGTCGTAGCCGGAGGTCTCGGCGATAATCGGGTCCCAGCGGTCCCACATGTCCTGAAGAGCGCGGCGCTCGAACACCACGGGCGCACCTTGCTGAACATAGCCCCAGCGGAACAGCAATGCCGCCGCCGGCCACATCCCAGCCACGTTCGGCGTCTGGCAGACCCATTTGCCTATCGAGGGAAGGTAGCCGTTGGCCGACGCCGGGTCGCGCCACTCCCGCTCGCCCGCGTTGAACCAGTAGTAGCCATCCTGACCGGTCAGCGCCGAATACACCGCGACCAGGAACGGCGCTTCCGACTGGTAGCCGAGCGGCGGCACCCAGTTGCTCTCGGTAATCAGGCTGGGCATGCCGTGGACCTGCTTGAAATTGACCGGTATCCGGCGCGGGTTGAGCAGTCCCGACGGGTCGGTGTAGAAATCGCCCGCCTGTATCGCCCATCCCTCGGTGCCGTTCGGGCTCGTATGCTTGCCGCCGTAGTAGTGGTTCTTGGCGATCACTTCGTTGGCCGAGTAGCTGTACCGCTCGTGGTCCGACAGTGTCACGTCATCGGACGTTTTCCAGTTGCCCGCATTGATAATCTGCTGGCACCCGAGGCTGTCGCGAAGAAACGAGCCCATCTTCTCGTTGAACGTGTACATGGTCCAGGTGAAAAACTCGAGCTGGTCGGACATGCGCTGGTTGCGCCCGACCTGGGGCTGGCGGACCGTCAGGTTCTGAAGCGCGACGATCTCGACGATCCCGGAGGCGAACGTGTCGGCCGGGTGCGAGGCGCCATCCCAGGCAGCCAGCGCGCTATCCAGCGACCCGTACTTGTCCGTAAGCCACTGTCCGAACTGCAGTTTCAGCACATGCTTCGCACCTGGCTTGAGCCCGTCAATCGTGTTGAACAGGAAACTGTCTTCGTTCTGGAGCTGGATGATCGCCAGGGCGGGATCATCCTTGAGCGCGAGTCCCGTATGCGGGTTGGTGGTGGTGAGCACCTGCCGCATCCACTGCTTGTAGTAGCCGATCAGCGTGGGATGGAAGAACAGCAGGGCCATGGGTGATTCGCCGGTGTATTCGGGAAGTCCCCAGCCGCTGCCAACATTGCACGCCACCGCCCAGTAGGGCGAAAACGTGGTGTAGATCCCGGCCTGCTTGAACCCTGCCACATGCCGGAACAGACCGTCACGCTCCGCGGTGTTGATCCCGGTCCCGCTGCCACCATCCGGATCGATGAACGCGTGCATGCGGGCCATGTTCACCCCGCGCTTGGCCATCCAGTTCGCGTGGTGCTGGATATCCGACATGTTGGTGCTGTTCTTGGCGTAGGAGGAGCCGACGCACCAGAACCGCACCGGGGTGCCGTCCGCGAACTGGAAATCCCCGTCCGCGGTGACCCGCAGGAACCCGTGACTCCCCGCCTGGGCTTCGTTGAGACCGCTCAGGTCGAGCACTGCACTCGAACTAAACGCATCCTCCGAGGCCGAGAAATTCCAGACTTGGCCATGGGTAACCGAGACTGATATCACGAGTGCTGCGACGGCAATAATGTCCCGTACCGACAATGCCTTACGCATGATCTTCTCCCCCCTCGTTCGTCCTGCTGTTCCTCGGCCCTTCCGGTTCCTGTCTACCTACCAATCTACACCCAAGCAGCGTCGCGTGCCAGACCAATCCGGTCGGCCGGCTTCACAGTCCCCAATCCAGAATCCATGTGGGTGCATCTCTGAGCGCTTTCTCCCTGCATGCCATGGGCGGCTGCCTGCAGCATGGCCGCCTCACGGCGCACCCAGCGTGCAGAATGCAGTGCCACAAACACCAACGAGTCCATACTGAGACGCGCGATCATCGATACGAGTGCGGGCGAATCCGCATCGTCAGCTGCCGTTACCCCAGGCGTCGCCGACGGCGTGCCCCCCCGGGTACCTTCCTTCTGAACGCGTGGCTTGAGATCACCGACAAGCCTGTTCCGAATGCCCGGTACGACACGCCGGTGACGTAGCCTGCAGAGACCGCGGCGAGAACACACTGCCTGGAACGGGGTACCTGCCGCATGCTCTGGGCCTCCTGGCGTCCACAAAGTTACCACGTGCTGTGTGGAGTCCACACGTAGTATACCACAGCACCTGCCGGCAGGAGGAAGGAACTGCGTCCTCACGGTTGCCGCTGCGAGCCGCGGTCACTGCTGGCACAGTGGTACATTCCAGAAGGATCATCTGCCGAGCGATCCCAACAACGGGAGGTCGCACCATGGTCGAACGAGTCTACGCAGGTACCGAGGCGTTCTACACGCTCGCCCACCGCGAGGGCCGCAGTTGGCACTTCGTGCAGCCGCCGTTCGACGATGGCACGGTGATGGACTGCGAGACGGTGGAGGAGGCCAGGCGGCTGGTCGAGGTGCTCAGCGATCGGCCGGCACTGCAGAAGGCCGGGTTGATGGTGGTGAAGGTCGAGGTGGTCTGCCCGGCCCGCTGAGCCCCACCGGCGGAGAGCACCGGACTGGTTCCCGGCGGATCGGCTGTGGTTGGGGGAAGCGAGCCGTTCTCTGGCCACTCCGCATTCCTCAATCCGCACCTCTATCCCGCCGGTTGTCATCGCTCCACCATCATGGTACAATCGCGGCATATTGTGTTCTGTATGCCACCGGCGCCTGATACAACGGAGACACCACGCCATGCCCAACCTCGGAATCTGGATCCAGGAGATGCCCGACACACGTGCCATCGCGTTCCACGCCGTAGGACCGAACGCGCAGGATGACGGGTTCTGTATGATGGTCGAGTGGATACTGCAGCAACAGCTTCCGGACGGCTACATCCCGAAGGTGTACGGCTACACCAAGCCGCTCAACAGCGCTCCGGGACACGAGATCCTGCTTGGCCTGCCACCCTCCGGGAGCTTCACCCCCGCGGCAAGTCTGCGCCAGCTCCCCGCCTGCGCCTACGCCTGTGTCACCTCACGCCAGCCCGAGTGGGACTTTGTCAGACAGCACATCGCCACCGGCCCCTACCACGTGCGCGAGGGGAACCAGTGGGCAAGGACCGACGCCTACGGGCCGATACTGCAACAGCAGTGGATGATGGAGTACCATGCGGACCGTGAAGAGATGGAGAACTGCATCCGCACGGGTCTGAGCGCCCCGCAGTTTCACCACTTCACACTCATGATCCCCATCGCCCGGAAAGAATCGTAGCGGCAGGGGGTCTCACGGCCGCTTTCCCCGTGCCTCTGCGCCTCCGTGCAAGCCCGCTCTCCACTCCCCGGCTACTTCCGCGCCAGGAACATCCCGTACTGCCACAACCCCTTCTTCATCGCCCCGTACTGGTAGTGCAGCGCGTCGGTGGGGTATTGCCTGATCCGCACCAGGCGGTCGATCAGGTGGAGCGGCCAGAAAAGCATCGAGAGCGCATACATAATCCGTGAGGTGGGCAGCACGTTCTTCGAGACGTCCCAGTACTCCGCGGACACGAACCCCGCGTCCAGCGCGTAGCGCTTCCACGCCTCACCGGTGTCGACACTGTTCACTATCCACCCGTCGAGCCACCGCCGCATCAGCTTCGCCTCTTTGCCCTCGTAGTGCTCCTTGCTCGCGAACCCATCCGCCGCCACCATCCGCCCCCCCGGCTTCAGCACCCGGAACGCCTCGCGAATCAGTTGTGCCTTGCTCTGCGCGTAGCACAGGCTCTCCAGCCCCCAGAACACCGTGAAATGCTCATCGGGGAACGTCGTGGCCTGGTAGTCCATCTCCAGGAACTCCACCCGCTCGCCCACACCCTCCCGCTCGGCGTACGCGCGCGCATGCGGCACTTGCTTCGGCGTGATCGTAATCCCGCTCACCCGGCACCCGAACGTCCTGGCCAGGTACACGCTGCTCCCCCCGATCCCGCACCCCGCGTCCAGCACATGGTCTGCCGCCGTGATCCCCGCCCGCTCGGCCAGCACCTCGTTGAACCGCTGCGTCGCCTGCCAGTTACTCTTCGTACTCTCGTCCCAGTACCCGAAATGCATGTTCGGGCCGTACACGCGATACGCCAGCATGTTGG
>CAZJJT010000347.1:0-5390 GCA_964546395.1 uncultured Fibrobacterota bacterium | reverse complement strand
GCCAGCCGGTATCCGGAGACCACTGAGCCTCGACCCGTTCCGCATCGCTGCCGGCGGGAACGGGCTGTTCTCGCACCGCTGGGAGACCGGGCATGAATTTGACGAGGCTGTTGCAGTTGTCCCGGGGCTCGAGAACGTGGTGGTGTACGAGATTCGTTCTTCGCCCCCTGCCTCGGAGACGCTGGTCACCGATTTTGGCGACGCGTCGGGCGAAGGTGAGGGCGGAGAGGAGGCCGGGTACGAGGCGGGGACGGCGCGCGAGCGCACGCGCGCCAGGTTCCCGCTCGGCAGAGCCTTCCTGCTCGGCTTGGGAACGCTGGCCGGGGTACAGTTCGTCCGCCGCCGTCTGCGGTGGCGGGCGATCCTTCGGAAAGTGTACGAAGAAGCGGCAGCATAGGCATTGGACGGTACGACCGGCGTGCCGCCGGGGACACGGGAAGGAGAAATCAGATGCGTGAGATGACACAGCACACTGCGGGGAGGGTGTTCCTGACGGTGCTGCTGCTGACGGTTGTGGGCATGCTGGTGGTGCCGCGGTTTCTCGCCGGACCGGTGTTGCTGTTCGGGTGGATGACGCCGCACTTCGCGGTGGGGCTGGTGTTCCTGGCAATCTGGCTGGTTGCCTATCTCGTGTACTTCTTCGGCTTCTGGCCGTTCAGAGAGTAGGGGCAGACCATGACTGTCGCAATGCTCGCGCTGTTCCTGTTCGGGCTGATAGTGCTCTGGATGTCGGTGTACGGATACGTGGTGTCGGCCAAGACCGCCGAGGACTACATGCTTGCGGGACGCGGCATCGGTATCCTCGTCATGTTCTTCTTCATGCTTTTCGCCATCTCCAGCGCCTGGACGTTCTACGGGTATGTGGGTTACCTCTACCGGCACGGCCCCTCGTACGTATTCTTCATCTGGGGTTGCGTCGGCGGCTTCGCCGCACTGTACATGCTGCTCGGACCCCGCCTCTGGGCGGTCGCACGGCTGAACCGGTTCCTCTCGCCGGTGGAAATGCTTTCGGTCCGCTACGAGTCACGGCCGCTGCGCCTGGTGCTGGCCATTCTGCTGCTGGTGTTCATTGTCCCGTACGTATGCATCCAGCCGCGAGCGGTGGGAGACGGCTTCAAGGCACTCTCCGGTATCGACCCGTGGGTGGGGATCGTGTACACCTCGGCGCTGCTCGTGCTGGTTGTGCTGCTGGGTGGGATGAGGACGACCGCCTGGGTGAACGTGTTTCTGGGGCTGGTGTTTGCGGCGACGTTCCTGGGGTCGCTGGTCTGGATACGGGTGAAGTTGTTCCCCGGCGGGCTGACGCAAGCCGCCGAAACCATTCGGGAGAGCGCGCCGGCACTGCTGTCCTCACCGGGCCCCGAAGGCTATTTCAGGCACTCGATCATGGGCGGGCTGTTCTTCATGGGCATGCTCGCGTTCAGCTGGCCGCACATCGTGATCGGCACGCTCACGTCTCGGGACAAGATGATATTCAAGTGGATGCCGCTGCTTGTACTGGTTGTGGGAGGGTTCCTGTTCTACTCAATCCCCTTTATCTGGGGGAGTCTGCTGGCGCCGGCAGTGTCACTCATGGAAGGGACAACGTGGCCGCTGGCCGACCCGCAGAAGGCGGACTACGTGCTGCAGACAATCGTCACCGCGCACCTTCCCGCATGGTTCTCGGTGTTCGTGCTGATGGGAGTGTTGGGAGCGGCGCTGTCGACGGCCGCGGTGCAGTTGATGACCGCTGCCATTCTGCTGTCGCGGGACGTGATGCATGCGTTCGTGCTCCCCAACGCCGAGGACCGGGTGCTGATTCGCTGGACGAAGGTCGCGGTGGTAGGCATCGTGGTGCTCAGCGCGCTGGTCGCCCTGTGGAACCCGGTGTCGCTTGCCGAGTACCTCACGCACATCGCGGTGCCTGGTTTCGTGCAGTGGGCCCCGTGTCTGCTGGGGGCCGTGCTGTGGAAGCGGGCCACGGGGGCCGGCGCTCTTGCGGGCGTGCTGAGCGGTGTGGCAGTGCTCGTGGCTGGGTTCGCGCTGCACGTGGGGAGTGTAGCAGCGCTTGTCTCGGTGGTGCTCAACGCCGTGGTGTTCGTCGTCGTCAGCCTGTGTACCCGACCGTCGTCGCCCGAAGTCCTCGCGAGGTTCTTCGATGAGGCCGATGAATTTCTTTCGAGCAGGGCGTGAGCATGGCGAACCAGTGGCGATTGCTGAACAACGACAGGGCCGATGCGGCAGACCTGGTGGCGATCCCCTCGGCAGTGGTTGAGGGGCGTATCGCGGGACGCCACGCGCTCGCGAGCAGTCCCACCCCCGACACACTGATCGTGCAGCAGTTGCGCACCCGCGCGATCGTGGCAGGCCCCGAGGTGACAGTTGACCGTGAAGAGGCCGCAAAACGGGGCATCGATATCGCGGTACAGCCGCGGGCCGGACGGGGTTCGGCGCGTCCGGTGGGCACCGTGCCGCTGCGTGATGTCATGGCGGGGGCGAAGGACACGTGTGAGCCGGTCAAGCGGGGTGAGGACGACCTCGCGGCGCTCATCTACACGTCGGGGACCACCGGCGAGCCCAAGGGAGTGATGATTACGCACGGGAACATGATCGCGGAGTGCGCACTCACCCTCGAGGTACTCGATACGGCTCCCGACGACCGCTTCGTGAGCCTTGTGCCGTTCTTCCATATCTTCGGATTGGCGGCCGGCTGCATGGTGGCGCTCTACCGCGGGCTCGCGACCGTGCTGGTGCCGCAGTACAGTCCCCGTACGTTCATTGACACGCTGGAGAAAGCCGGCCCGACCGTAGTCATCGCCATTCCGATGCAGTACTCGCACCTGGTGATGGCGGCGCGGCGCAGGGATGTGCATCCGAAGCGGCCGCTGAAGTACTGCATATCGGGTGCAGCCGCGCTTCCGCCGCGGTTGGCTGGGGAGTTCAAGGATCGGTTCGGCGGGGAGATGCTCGAAGGGTACGGGATGACCGAGACGACTGCCGCGGCCACACTCAACCCCGCGGGTGCCGCGAAACCGGGCTCAATCGGCAAGGCATGCCCCGGAGTTGCGGTGCGCGTGGTCGCGCAAGAGGGGCGCGAGGCGGCAACCGGGGAGCAGGGCGAGTTGATGGTGCGCGGGCCGACGGTCTGCAAGGGGTACTTCGGGAAGCCGGGCGATACGCGTGAGCTGTTCGACAACGACGGATTCATGCATACCGGTGACCTGGGGCACCGGGACGACGAGGGGTACCTGTTCATTACCGACCGGCTGAAGGACATTGTGATCAAGGGCGGGTACAACATAGCACCACGCGAGGTGGAGGATGCGCTGTGCATGCATCCGGAGGTGGCAGAGGCCGCGGTGGTGGGGTTGCGCGGCAGGGACCTGCGCGAGACACTGCAGGCCTACTGCGTGCTCGTCGAGGGTTCCTCGGTGGGCCCGGCCGCACTGCTGGCCCACTGCCGCACCTCGCTGGCCGCCTACAAGGTGCCGGACGCGGTACATGTGGTTGACACGCTGCCGCGGAGCCTTACCGGCAAGGTACTGCGTCGCGTGCTTCGCGAGCAGATCGCGGAAGGGAAGCGTGAGGGGGTGGTATGAATCTGGTCTCAGCGATCGAGCAGCACGCGAAGGAGCGGCCGCGGGCCCCGGCACTGGTGTATGGTGAGCAGGAGGTGAGCTTCGCGGAACTCGAGCGCTCGGTCTGCCGGTTGGCCAACGGTCTGGCGCGGTTGGGGATCAGGGAAGGCGACCGTGTCGGGATCATGCTCCCCAACACCCCCGAGTTTGTCTATGCGTTTTTCGGCTGTCAGAAGATCGGTGCTGTGGCCGTGCCGTTCAACACGATGTACCGTGGCCGCGAAATACTGCACATCCTGCGTGACAGCGGCGCGCGTGCCCTGGTGTGTCTGACCAACTCGGTCGCGGTCATCAACGAGATCCGTTCCGAGTTGCCCGCCCTCGAACACGTGATCACGACCGGTGAGCGCACGCTGACCCTGGCCGACCCCTCGGCGACCTATGTGCTGCAGGCGGTGGTGGGGGAGGCGGTGTACAGCAGTGCCGATGATGCGTATCGGCGGGTGGGCAGTGCAATCAGGGACGGGCTTATCGAGTTGGGCGTGGAGGGCGCGGTGTACGTCCACCGGGGCGCGGTGCGCGTGGGCGAACGCAAGATAGCCGGAGTCGTCATCTCCGAAGTCGAGGACCTGTACGTGATCAACGCGCTTTGCTTCATGGATTCATTCGACCCGGCCGACTTTCTTACGGCGGTGTGGGTGCCGCCTGAAGTGAAGGACAAGATGGTGGAACCGCTCACCTCGGTGCGGGAGCACACCGGTACGCGGCCGTCGTTCGAGCAATTCCGCGGCGTGATGGCGGCTGCTCTCGCCCGGGCGGCGGGGGTGACACTGGCTGAAGGGACGTTGAGCCGCGAAGAGAAGTTCGGCTACGAGAAGCAGCGGGCGTTACTGGCCCGCGCGGCGGGGCCGACCCGTCGGGAAGGAGAGGGCGGAGAACGGCGATCGCTCTTCGCCCGCATGCGCTCCCTGTTCACTTCTTCTTCGAAGTCGTCTTCTTGACCGCGCCGCCGCTGAACCGGGCGGCGGGCGTGGGCAGCATCTCCACGAGCGAGCGGTAGTTGGCCGCCTTGTCCATTACCGACGTTGCCAGGGAGTGTGCCCTGATCAGGTCGTCGTTGCTCAGCGCCGCTGCCGCTGCCGCCAGCATCTCTTCCATGTCCTTGACTTCCCCCGCAATCGCTTCCGCCTTCTTGCCGGCCCGTATGGCCGCCGTGGCGGCAACCTGGGTTTCGACTACCACTCCATGCGCACGTTCGACCAGGTCGGTGGTTTCGGTACGGTAGAGTTCGCGCGCGGCGGGGAGCGAGTCGAGTGCCTCGCGGGCCACCCGCTCCGACTCGCTGAGGAGGTGTTCTGCTGCTGAGTACGAGCGAAGGAACGCGGGGGCTTTGCGCTGCGTGGTGATGATCGAAGCGGCCGAATCGAGGAGCGTTTTCGCCCGGCTGTATCGCGATTCGCAGTAGACGGCGGCGCCGGCCCCCGATGCACTGTCGAGCATCTGCTTGGCACGGAGGACTTTCTCTTCTGGTTCCCGCGCGCAACCGGCCAGGAGGACACTGCAGCACAGCCCCGCAACGACTGTCAAACGAATCCGCATACCGGATACCCCTTCGGTGGTCTGCTACTCGTGGTACGGTCCGCGAAAGGCGGGCCCCTCCTGCACGCATAAGATACTACAGGCAGGAAGGTGTGTCGCAGCTCCCGTGGGTACTCCGCGTAGTATCTTGAGCGGTGAGCCAACGCGAGGGCAGACCCACCGCGGCACGCATCCCCCGGGGGCCGGCGGATATGGCGTCGAAGACCAGAGACAGACGGCTTGAGACGGGCCTGC
>CAZJJT010000346.1:0-5423 GCA_964546395.1 uncultured Fibrobacterota bacterium | reverse complement strand
CGATAATTGAAATCGTGCCGGTCGGCGCGATTGTGGTCGTGGTGGCGTTGCGCACCTTCAGGCCGTCGGGACGGTCGAACACCGAACCGGGGTGGTTGGGGAACACCCCCCGTTCCTGCGCGAGAAACGCACTGAACTTCCGCGACTCCTCCTGCACGAACTTCATGATCTTCTCCGCCACGACAGTCGCTTCAGGCGAGGCGTACGGGATGTTCAGGTCGATCAGCAGATCCGCAAAGCCCATCACTCCCAGGCCGATCTTACGGTTCGCCTTCGTCACTTCGGCAATCTCCGGCAGCGGGTAGCGATTCACCTCGATCACGTTGTCGAGGAACCGCACGGCGTTGCGGACGGTGTTGCCGAGCTTGAAGAAGTCTATCTCGCGTTGACCGTCGTTCTCGGTCACCATGTGCGAAAGGTTTATCGAACCCAGGTTGCACGACTCGTAGGGGAGCAGCGGCTGCTCGCCACACGGGTTCGTGCTGTCGATGCAGCCGACATGCGGGGTGGGGTTGTCGCGGTTGATACGGTCGATGAACACCACGCCCGGCTCCCCGTTCTCCCACGCCAGCTGCACCACGCGATCGAACACCTCGCGCGCCTTCAGCGAACCGGCCGTCTCGCCGGTCCGCGGGTTGCGGAGCGGGTAGTCGGTGTTCTGGCGAAGCGCAGCCATGAATTCGTCTGTGACCGCCACCGAAATGTTGAAATTCGAAAGCACGCCGTCCCGCGCCTTCATCTCAACGAAGTCCATGATCTCGGGGTGATGGCACGAGAGGATCCCCATGTTCGCCCCGCGTCTCGTCCCCCCCTGCTTCACCGTCTCCGTGGCTACGTCGAACACGCGCATGAACGAAAGCGGGCCGCTCGAAATCCCCTTCGTCGTCTTCACCCTGTCGTTCTTCGGGCGGATATGGGAGAAACTGAACCCCGTGCCGCCGCCGCTTTTGTGGATCAGCGCGGTGTTGCGCACCGCCGTGAAAATCTCCTCCATCGAGTCGCCCACGGGAAGCACGAAGCAGGCGGAAAGCTGCTGCAGCTCACGGCCCGCGTTCATCAGCGTCGGTGAGTTGGGCAGGAAATCAAGGTCTACCATCATCGTGTAGAACTTCTCGGTCCACAACGCGACCGTCTTCTCGTCGCCCCCGAAGACAAGTTCAGCCGAAGCGATGTTGCTGGCGACCCGGTAGAACATCTCTTCCGGCGACTCGGTCACGTCACCGTTGTCGTTGCGCTTGAGGTATCGCTTCTCGAGCACCACCCGCGCATTGTCGGTCAGAGGAGACTTGCGCCGGACAAGCTGCTCCTGCAGAGAGCCGGGCGTGGTTTCCTGCGCGTGGATCCCCTCGTCCACCCGCCTCCTCCGGACTGCTGATTTTACCGTGCTTTCATCGATGGCGGAGGCGGTGGGGGTGTGCTGTTGGTTCATCGGTGCTCCCGTTGGGGGTATATGGTACTGGGAATATAACGTACACTTGCCGGCAGAGTCAAGCGGCAGAAACACTATATCTGGGGGGTCTGGCACCCTTCTGCCCCAAAATCTGGTATCCACACATACGATGCGCGGAATCCTGCGTGTGCGGGTGCCGGTAGCCTCAGGGGGGCTGGTAGTATTTTGAATTGGTTGTTCGCCTTGTCAACCCCGGGGAGTACGTGCATGGTCGAGCTCAGCAGCGAAACGATCCAGGACCAGCAACGCCGCATCGAGAACCTCCGGGGGTACCTTTGACGTCGAGGCGAAGCGTGCGCAGCTGGCGCAGCTCGAAGCGCTGAGCGCGGAGGGCTCGTTCTGGGACGATGCGACGGCGGCGAAGAACACGCTGAAGAAGGCCAAGGAACTCAAGCGGGTCATCGAGCCGTGCGACCGCGTGCAGCGCGAGTGCGCGGACGTAAGAGAGCTGTACGAGCTGTCGGCCGAAGAGGGCGATGAGAGCGCCCTGGCCGAACTGGCGGTGCAGTGCGAAGAGGTCGAGAAGCAGATTGCTCGTCTGGAGTTCCTGCGCAAGCTCGGGGGGCCTGATGACGCGTCTCCGGCGGTGCTCACTATCCATAGCGGCGCCGGTGGCACCGAAAGCTGCGACTGGGCGGAAATGCTCTACCGGATGTACATGCGCTGGGTCGAGCGCCATGGTTTCTCGCACACCGTGATCGACCTTGTGCCCGGTGAAGAGGCCGGGGTTAAGAGCGTGACCGTGGAAGTGGACGGGGAGTTCGCGTACGGCTACCTGAAAGCCGAGACCGGCGTACACCGGCTGGTCCGTATCTCGCCCTTCGACTCCAACGCCCGGCGGCACACATCGTTCGCATCGGTGTACGCATACCCGATGCTGGAAGAGGCCGACGCCTTCGAGTTGGACGAGAAGGAGATCCGAGTCGACACCTATCGCGCCAGCGGGGCGGGCGGACAGCATGTCAACAAGACCGATTCCGCCGTGCGCATGACCCACATCCCCACCAATATCGTGGTGCAGTGCCAGAACGAACGCTCACAGATCAAGAACCGGGGGGTAGCGCTCAAGCTGCTCAAGGCCCGGGTCCGTCAGCACTACAAGGAAGAGGAAGAGAAGGAGCGGCAGGCGGGTATGGTCGAGAAGAAGAAGATAGAGTGGGGGAGCCAGATCCGCTCCTACGTGCTGCACCCCTACAAGCTCGTCAAGGACCTTCGCACCGACATCGAGACCTCGAACACCGACGCGGTGCTCGATGGCGATATCGACGAGTTCATCGAGAACTATCTGCTGCAGTACGCCTGAGGAAGACATGGCCAGTCGCTCCGATATCGTCTCGTTCCTCGATGAGTATCTCTCGGTGGGTGCCATCGACGATGTCTCGTGCAACGGACTCCAGGTGGAAGGTGCGGTGGAGGTACAGCGGGTGGGCCTTGCCGTGGATGCTTCGCTGGAGGCGTACCGACGAGCCGCAGAGTCGGGCTGCGGGATGCTTCTCGTGCATCACGGGATCATCTGGGGAGGGCTGCGATCGATCTCCGGCAACACCTACCGGCACGTACGGTTTCTCATAGAGCAGGAGATCAGTCTCTACGCCGCTCATCTGCCGCTGGACCTGCACGCGGAATCGGGCAACAACGCACGCCTTGCCGCGATGCTCGGGCTGCAGGATGTGGTGCCGTTCGGGGTGTACCACGGGATACTGATCGGGTATGCGGGCCGACGGCCCGACCGCCCATCGCTGTCTCAGCTGTCTGAGGAGCTTTCGGCGGCGCTGGGCGGCACATGCACCACGCTGCCGTTCGGGCCCGAACGGTGTGAGTTGTTGGGCATCGTGTCGGGTGGCGGTTCGGATGCGCTTCCCGAGGCGGTTCGCAAGGGACTGCACTGCCTGGTGACCGGCGAGCCGAGCCACCCCAACCACCACTTTGCGCTCGAGACCGGCATCAATGTGCTCTACGGAGGGCACTACCATACCGAGACTCCGGGGGTGAAGGCGCTGGGGGCGCTGCTCGAGGAGAAGTTCGGTATCGAGGCGGTGTTCCTGGACGTGCCTACGCTGGTGTAGCCGCCTTCCTCAGCCCCTCCAGCTTGCCCTTCGCTGCTCCCGAGTCGATCGCCTCCGTTGCCCTGGACACCCCTTCCACTGGCGAGCCCGCCAGTCCGGCCGCGGCAATCGCGAACGCCGCGTTGAGCACCACGATATCGCGGCGGGGACCCTTCTCGCCGCTCAGAACAGCCTCGATGATCCGTGCGTTCGCGGCCACATCCCCGCCTGCAACGCTCTCGCGCGGAGCTGTTGAGAGGCCGAAGTCGGTGGGGGACACGGAGTAGCTTGTGACCTTCCCGCCGCGTACCTCGCTGACTCGTGTCGGTGCCGACAGCGAGACTTCGTCCAACCGATCCTCGCCGTGCACAACATACGCATGCGCCGAACCCAGGCTGCAGAGGACGTTGGCGAGCGTTTCGGTGAGTTCCGCCCCGAATACGCCCATCACTTGCGCAGGCGCCGAGGAGGGGTTGGTGAGCGGGCCCAATATGTTGAATATGGTGCGCACGCCCACCTCCTTGCGCGGCCCGACAGCGTATTTCATGGCCTTGTGCAGTGAAGGGGCGAAGAGGAAACAGATGCCGACTTCGTCCAAGCACCTCTTCATCACTTCCGGTCCCACGGTTACGCTCACTCCCAACGCCTCGAGCACATCGGCCGACCCGCACTTGCTCGACACCGAGCGGTTGCCGTGCTTGGCAACCCGCGCACCAGCCCCCGCGGCTACGAGCGCGGCAGCCGTGGAAATGTTGAATGTCCCGGACTCGTCTCCCCCGGTCCCGCAGGTGTCAACCAGGTGCTCCTGCGACGCTGATACAACGGGCGTGGCCTTGCTGCGCATGGCCCGTGCCGCTCCGGTGATCTCCTCCACTGTTTCGCCCTTCATTCGCAGAGCAACAATCAGTGCCGCTATCTGCGCGTCCGTCGCCCCGCCCTCCATTATCTGCGCGAACACACTCTCGGTATCGGCCGCGCTGAGTGGAGTGCCTGCGACAGCTGTCCGGATGGCTTCACGGATGTCCATGGCATATGCTCCCTATCGAAGACTCTGTGTGGTGGAAGGGGCAAAATACGATGATCCGTAGGAAGCAGTAGTGCTGCGCTCGGTGATGAAGCCCTCGAACGGCATCGCCCGCAGCCCACGGCGGCCGCGTGCAGTGCGGCGCGGACTCAACACGAACGACAGCATCGCGTGTACCGCGGCAGAGCCGCTGAAATTGTACGAGGTGAGACGGTTCAGGAATGCGTCAAGCCCGTCGTCGAAGCCCACCACCGACACCTGCCCCGGCACCGCAATGTGGTGGCGCCGCAGGAAATCCAGGCACAGGAGGGCCACGCTGTCGCTGGATGCGACCCAGGCAGTGGCACGGCCGCTGTTCAGCGCCATCTCGAGCAGCGGTTCGAGTGCCGCCCCCATCGCGTCATGCTCCAGCGCCGCCTCTATTGCCCGGGGCGCGGTCTGCGGCTGGTACGACAGACTGATGTGGCCGCCGCCCACCACCGCACGTACCATCCGTTCGGCTTCCTCCACCGCTCGCTCCCGCGAGAAACGCACGAACTCATTCTGCCCGTGCTGGGGGAGAAGGCAGGTCTCGACTACTGCCCGGTCACCGACCGCTTCGCGCAGTCCGCTCAGCCGCTGCTGTGACCAGAGCGCGCCGTGTACCGGCGAGACAAACGTGACAGCGCGATACCCCAGGTCCAGGAGGTACCTGCCGACCTGCGCCCCGGCATCAGTGTCCAGCGCTGTCGTCGCCAGGAATGTGGCCGGACGCGAGAGAAGCGATTCGGGGATCGTTTCCTCGCTGTTCTCGGCCAGAACCGCTGTCGGCAGGCCGCTGTCGCCGGGAAGCGAACACAGGCGTGCCAGTCCCTCCGGCCCGATCCCCAGTTGCCAGATGAGCATGCCGAGCGGGCCCTTCTCG
>CAZJJT010000345.1:0-5426 GCA_964546395.1 uncultured Fibrobacterota bacterium | reverse complement strand
ATGTGGCACTGCGTTCCCTCGCTCACCGTGACGCCTGCCCCTGGGGACGTTACCACTATGGGGGGTAGGGGGATCTGCGCTGTGGCGACATTGGACCACGAAGAGAACGCAGTGCTGTTGGTTGCTCGCACACGGTACTCGTAGAGTGCGCCTGTAGAAACCGTGGCATCGGTGTAGCTGACCACATTGGCGCTCACCGCAGCGAGCGCGGCAAACGTGCCCCCGCTTAGCCGACGTTCAACCGCGAAGCCGGTCTCGTTGTCGGCATTGTCGGTCCAGTGCAAGCTGACATCCGCAGGGGTGGCAATTGCGGCAAGCCCCGAGGGAGCAAGCAACTGCGCGCCAACTGACAGACTGACGGTGAATTGTCGGGAGTTGTCGGCGCCGCCCCCACTGACCGTTACCGTGGTCGCGTAGTCGCCATCGGCCAGGCCGGTCTCGCTTGCCCGGACCACGAGCCGCTGGGTGTTGCCAGTGCCCACGGAAGTGATTGTCAGCCAGGCCGCGGACGGCGACTCATCGACGGTGAGTGTGCCGAGTGTGCCGCTGCCGGTGTTGGTGACGGTGACCGTGTCGGGTGCGATAGGAGTGGTTTGATCACTGAAGATCAGCGATGTCTTGTTGAGAGAGATAGAGGGTGCAGTGCTGTGCGGGTTGGGAAGATCGCCAAACCAGAACTGCCCGTACCAGTGTTGGAGCTTGTCGGCGGTTACGGGTGAGTTCGCCGCCACGCCAATCAGTGTGATGGTGACTTCCTTGGTCTCGCCCGTCACGATGTTCATGATGTACGCGTGGGGATCGGTCCAGGCGCTCTGCTCCTTCTTGTAGATGATGCAATCGTCGGTGGTCGGCGATGTGTATGGACCGGCGCCGGGGCCCGACACCACATAGGTGAGCGGATCGCCCGGTGTGATGACCGTGTATGACGTCATGTTCTCGAAATCGTGCAGACCGAAAAGCTTGTGGCCTGCGCAACCAGGCGGGCTGCCGATGTTGCCACAGGCCCACTCCACCCATACCGCCCCGCGCCCATCGCCCATCATGGTGGAACCATGGTCCCACATGGGATTGGGGAACGCACGCTCATTGATCAGCGTGAGGTCGTCTGAAATTTCGAAGAACAGCGCACCAACTTCGGGAGGAGTGGCGTGGTCGGTACGTAGATATGCCCGCGAGCCGTCGCGCGACACGCTGAACGTGTTGCCGGTTGTGTTGGTGGTGAGACTCCCTATCGCTTTGCTCTCGCCTGTTGCCGGGTCGGCCCAGTAGATGTCACGTGTGTTTTCGGTCCAGAACAACCCCTTGGCTGTCCAGGAAATGCTCGTGAATGTGGTCGGCGTTCGCGCGAATGTCGCACACACCTTGTGCGCATCGGTGCCGTCATTGTTCACCACCCATATGCCACCGGTGTCGTTGCCGACCTTCTGGATTACCGCCAGCTGCTTGCCGTCGGGAGAGAATGCCGCGCTCATGTTGTCCATCACCGGGGTTGACGGCCACGAATCTCGCCCCATCAGATAGCGCACCTCCTTCGTGCCCGTGTTCCACAGGTACAGCTCGTGAGTTGTGTTCACATTGATCCAGGCCTCGGGCATGGCCAGCGCGGCGAAAACGGCAGCGAGGCTGAGGAGTGTGGCCGATCGGGATACGGAGCGTACGTCGAGGCCGGTCATAGCAGTCCCCCTGGAAAGTTGATTGGTCCCCATCGTGAACGTAGTGCTCCCCAGCCCCGTGTGCGCCGAGCGATTTATGTATATTTTGCATTGATAACCGAGCGCTCTAATAACTACCTGGAGATCACAGATGGCGCGACCGCCGATCGCACTGCAACGCGCCTTGGCCCACCTGAGGCGCCTGGCAGCTTCGCCTGGTTCACGGCAGACCGGAGCGCTGCCGGGTGTGCGGGCCCTGTGCAGAAATGCAGGCGTGTCGCAGGAGACCATGCTGAAGGCTGTGGGGGTGCTGTGCCGCGAGGGGGTTCTCAGGACCGAACCGGGACGGCGGATTTTGCTCGTGGATGTCCCCCCGACAGCACCGGAACCCGCCGACCGAATCTCGGTTCCCATCGTACTGTCACGCCCAAAGTGGCAACTAGTCGCCAATGTGATTCGGTCCGAGTTGGTCTCCGGGACGTATGGAGTGGAGTCCGGCAGTACGCTGCCATCCGCAAACCACGCCAACCACCGCACGCTCCGCAAAGCACTCCAACTCCTCCACCGCGAGGGGTATCTCGGGTTTGCCCGCAGGAAGTACAGCGTTGAAGTGCCGCGCGGAGTCCGGCCGGGCGCACGGGTGGTGCTGATTACACGTGCTGCCCCTCAGTTGTCGTTTCAACGCATGGTGCCAAGGAGTATTGAGTTGCTCCGCCACCTGGAAGCGCAGTGCATCGCGCGCGAGGTGCACCTTGACCTCATCCTGGGCGGGTATGATCAGGGCCTGTTTGGGTTTGTGCCCGGCATCGCCGAGTATGCTCACCGGCACCGCTCGGAGCTGTTCGGTTTCGTTGTATGGACCATCGGGTTCAGCGCAAATCAGTTGAGCACCATTCTGAACGAAGTTGCCCCACTTGGGCTTCCTGTGGCAATCCTCGACGAGCAGGACTCGATGCGGGACCCGAGTGTTCCCCAGCTGGACTCGGCCCGTATAGTGAACCTTGCCGCGGGCCGGACGTGTGGACTGGACATGGGCCGCTATCTGGTCCGTCTGGGACACCGCCGCCTGCTCTACCTCGACTTCGGGCCCTTGGCACCGTGGTCTCAGATGCGACTCGCGGGAGTGAAGGGGGCACTTGAGGAATGCGGCCTGGCCGATTGTGTTGACTGTGCGACAGTCGGGCCAGTGACTCCTTCGTCGTTTGACCAGGCCAAGTATGTCCCCGAGCTCCTGGCGCCACGCGAGCTGCCCGCGACGGAGCGCACCGATGCCATCGCTGCGATCAGGGGGATAGAGACCGAGATCTGGGCAGGAATCAGCGCTTCCATGCGCCGGCCTGGACTCCACGCAGCTCTCGACAACTGCCTGCGCACCCATACCGCATCGGCCTGGGTCGTGGCCCGCGACGAACTGGCGTACGAGTGTCTTGGTTTCCTCAGCCAGCGCGGAGTGAACGTTCCTGGGTCTCTCTCGGTGGTGGGTTTCGATGATCTGCCCGAATCACTGTTCAGGGGTCTCACGAGCTACAGCTTCGGTCCCACGGGCGTGGCCCACCAACTCCTCGACATCGCACTCATGTCACCCGCTGTCCTTCGCCGCGGTGCAGCCCCCCGGGTTGTCGAGGCGCCCGGTCGGGTTATCGAGCGCACCAGCAGCTCCCGCACGAGTAGAACCTGACCCAGTATCCCCCCGAAAATCCACCAGCCGTCGGACGGGTGGCCTGTCCACGAGTGCCCCAACGGAAAGTGCGGCTCAGGTCTTGCCCTCGTGTGCCACGGTCCTTCTCCGGTAGGGCGAAGCCTTTGGCGGAGCCTACAGGCCGTGCATATCCTCTCTTGGCCCGGAAGCGACAGTCCCGGTTTGGTCACTGAACCAACTGGTTGGCGGTTCTCCTGTGCCCTCGCGCGGAGGGGGGTCTTGCTCTGAGAGGGCCGGTCGTTCTCCTCTCGGCGACGAATCCACTCAACTCAATAGCACCTGTCCGCTTTGCCATCGCACTGCGTCTGCCAAGGAAACCGTCAAGCATGGCCCCCACTATCGCGGGGAGGTTGAAGTTGTAGCTCGTGAGCCCGGCAGCCATGGCCAACAGGGTATCGTCGAAGGACGCGACCGACAGCATGCCGGGGATAGCGATATGCTCCTCACTCAGCAACTCGATGAGGGCCAATGCGCATATGTCATTGGCAGTCACCACGGCGGTGGCCCCGGACCGCCGGATCACTTCGAGCTGAGTGCGCATGGCCGCCCGCAGCTCTGAGGAACCAACCAGTGTGCTGACAGCTCGGAGCGCCGCCTCCGCTGACGGGACACTCACCGCCATCCTGTCGGCTATCAGTGAGAGAACATGCGACATGGCCTCGGTGATCTCGGTCACACTCGCTGCCACAAGTGCGTGACGAGCCGGCTCGGCTCCCCGTTCTGGGTTCATCTCGGTGAAGGAACACGCACAGACCGGCTCGGTGATCCCCGCGGTGCGGACCGCCTCCCTGAGGCCCTCCAGACGCAACCGCGACCACTCATCGCCTTCGTACGACGTCAGATACGCGAAGCGTCGATGCCCCAAACCGATCAGGTACCTCCCCACGGTCTGTGCCCCGCCGTACCCGGCTCGTGTATAGAGCGAAACCTTCCTGAGGAGACTCTCGTGGGACGGCCCACGGAACCACCCGAGGTGGTCCATCACAGCAACCTCCAAGCCATGCTGAAGAAGAGACTCAAGGACCAGTTCCTGGGCTTCCCGCGCCGTGGCCACGTTGACAACGATGGCGCCCAGGACCGTATCCTTCATCGTGACGGCTTTGAGTCTGGACGCGAGGTCGCGCGCCTCTTCGTCGTGCGTCAACATCTCGACCCGCAAACCTCGACGACGGCACTCCTGGTCAGTGGTCTTGAGGGTGTCAGCTGTGTCGGGGTGGTTGGGCCCCGAGTGGTGGAGACAGCTGTGAGCTGCGACGAGCAGGATGCGGTTTCGTGCTCCTGACACCCACGGAGCAGGTATGCAGTACCCTCGGTGTCGGCGCGCAACCACACCGAGTCCGCGCAAGTGTTCGAGCGCCCCTTTCAGTGTACGGAAACTGGTTCGGTAGTCATGGCACAGGACCTTCGCCGAAGGGAGGTGGTCGCCGGGCACATGGCGATGGGACAAGATGTCTTTCCGGATCTGGTCTGCGACACGAAGTGACGCTGCGGCCACCAGTCGTGGTGCAGACGTATCGTGGGGCGCACTCCGTGGTGGAGCTACAACGCGTAGACCCCTCCTCGGCGCTGCACTGAGCACGCCGCCATGCTTCGCCTCCTGGACAGCCTTCCACATGGTGTCCCTGCCAACGCCCGCATCCCTGGCGAGGCGCTCAATCGAGGGCAGAATCACCTTTCCCTGCGCAAGAGCATGGCCGACAGATGCGTGCAGGAATGACAGTGCCCGGCTGTACTTCGTCTGTGTCATCGCAGACTCACCCGACAGGATGCGACCAGATTAATCGGACAATTTCGCTCATTAGTATACCCCCTGCACCGATTCCAGCGCCCGTACCTTATAGACGAAGGGGCGCACCGGTGTCGTGCACGCAAGGAGATACGCAATGAGAACGTCGGTCTTGATGGCTGTCCTGTTTGCCCCACTGTTGGTTCTGCGCTCCCATGCCGCTCCCATCGAGGGAACGGTCGTCGTCGTCGATGGCTTTGACTACAATGGGACGTTCGGGCATGTCTACCTGCTGAAGGTCGACAACCAGACGCACCAACCGGTGGACATCTTCAACGGACAAAGCAGG
>CAZJJT010000344.1:0-5437 GCA_964546395.1 uncultured Fibrobacterota bacterium | reverse complement strand
AATCGCCGGGAAGGAATTGCCTGTCAGTTCTAGCTGCGCAGGCGCAACGTGAGCTGAGGCCAACTATTTTGTGCATTGGTTCTGTCTCCACCAGCACTCGCAAGGATCTGTCGATGATTACACCGAAACCTGCTGATCTGTGTCGCTGGGATGAAGTCTCACTTGGCGAGGTAATGCTTCGCCTCGACCCGGGTGACATGAGAATCAAGACCGCACGCTCATTCAAGGCATGGGAAGGCGGCGGGGAGTACAACGTGGCACGCGGGCTCAGGAGGTGCTTCGGGCAGCGGACCGCAGTGGTCACCGCGCTTGCCGACAACGACGTGGGTCGTCTGGTCGAGGACCTGATGCTGCAGGGCGGAGTTGACATCTCGCATGTGAAGTGGGTGCCCTACGACGGGATCGGCCGCACGGCCCGCGTCGGGCTCAACTTCACCGAGCGGGGGTTCGGCGTACGCGGAGCCGTAGGTGTGTCGGACCGTGCCAACACCGCGGTCTCGCAACTCAAACCCGGCGACATCGACTGGGAGCGACTCTTCGCGACCGAAAGTGCCCGGTGGTTCCACTGCGGCGGCATCTTTGCAGCGCTGTCGGCCACCACCCCCGATGTGGCTGTCGAGGCCATGAAATGCGCGAAGGCCCACGGTACCATCGTGAGCTACGACCTGAACTACCGCGCCTCACTGTGGAAAGCCAATGGCGGCAAAGACAACGCGCAGAAGATGAACCGCGAAGTGGCACAGTACGTGGATGTCATGCTTGGCAACGAAGAGGATTTCTCAGCAGCGCTCGGGTTCGAAGTCGAGGGTGTCGACGAGAACTTCTCTGCACTCGATACAACCAGCTTCAAGAAGATGATCGAACGGGTGGTGAAGGCGTACCCGAACATCCAGGCGGTTGCCACCACGCTGCGCAACGCGAAGACTGCCACGTACAACGACTGGGGCGCGGTGCTGTACTGCGACGGGACGTTCTACGACGCCACGCTTCGCGAGAACCTCGAGATCTACGACCGCGTGGGTGGTGGCGACAGCTTCGCGTCCGGGCTGATCTACGGGTTCCTGTCCGGCAAGACCCCGCAGGAGTGTGTCGAGTATGGCGCCGCCCACGGCGCATTCGCCATGACCACTCCCGGCGACACCACGATGGCATCGCTCAAGGAAGTGGAGTCACTCATGAAGGGCGGGTCGGCGAGGGTTGTGAGATAGGGGAAGCCACGAATCCGGTATCCAGGAGCGAGGATGACGGCGGGCCATGCTCACTACTCGATTTTCGACTCCGGCTTCTCATGCCCAACCATGATCAGCTTGCTCAGGTCGTAGCCCAGTCCGGTAGCTTTCGTCTTCAGTCGCTCGAGCACTTCCGGCGCAAGTCCGGGTGTGCGGCTCAGGAACCACAGGTACTTGGTGGAACCGCCGCTGATCATGACCCACTGATAGTCCGGGTCCAGTTCGACTATGATGTAGTCTCCGTAGAATATCCAGAAGAACGACACCCTCAGGTGCCCGGTGTCGGATGCACCCGCAAACTTGGCTTTGCCTTCAGCCTTCTTCTCGACCCCGTTCTTGAGCCCGCGGTTCTCCACCTTCACCATCCCGTCGGGCCTCATGGAGTAGTTTGCCGTGACGTTGTCGAGCCCCTTCTCAAATGAACGCGGGAAGCGCGCGATCTCGTACCACGTGCCAAGGTACCGCTGCAGGTCGAAACCGCCGACCGGCCGGAACACCGGGCTCTCTGCCCCGTCAGACGAAGACGCCATGAGTACCCCCAGCAGTGTGATGGTAAGGTATCTGTGCATGATCACTTCCTCCCCGCCTGAATGTGCACGATGGAAGCGCGTCCAAGCGGCAGTGTCACTGTCAGCAACCCGTCAGCCAGGCGGTACGTGAACGGCGTCCTCTTCCCGTCCACAGTCACCGCCTTCGGCCGTCGCTTGCACCAGCACCCGAAGCGACCACCGTCGGTCACGCGGCACTTCAGCCCGCCGTCACGCTCGGCCGACTGCCACTGGAGTGCCCGCGACGAGTTCAGCTTGTCAAGCAATCCGATCGGTGCAAACGCACCGAGTACCGGCGCGAACGTCACCAGTTCCCATCCCATGGGCTCAAACGCGATTGTCATGCGGTCCCGTGGTTTCACCTGCCTGACCATCTCGGTGCGGTAGTGGTACGCGGCATACCGATCCGCCTTCATTCCGTCCACATCAGCGGCACAGTAGGTCCCCTCCACCCATTCGGCGCCCCGGGTCACGTGGAACAGCCCCAGTACGCCGTGCTTCCCATTGACATTGGTCACTTTCAGCGGCCTGGCCACACGGTACGTGTCCACGAAGAGACAGTCGCGTGCCACGCGCGCGGGACGGGCGCACCGCAGCAGACGGCCCTCGCTGGTGCACAGCGTCGCGAGCAGCGCGAAATTCTGTTTGCCGGGCTTGTCGCACACGTACACCGGGCCACCCGATATTGCCCGTGCCGCTGCATGGAACGCCGCCTCGGGCTGGTGCGACTGGAACATGTCCCAGTCCGGCAGCGCGAATGTCGACGACCACACGTTGTTCATCGCGTTGACATACACGTGCCACTTATGCACGTGCGGCGGACGGCCCGGGAAGTAGTCGGTGGAGTTGCGCCAGCCGTTGCTCGCGTTGAGGTGGTACAGCACGTCCGAGCCGTTCGACATGCACGGGATCGTCTGCGACTGGAAATTGACCGCTGCCGCGCCCTGCTGGGCCTGCTGGTAGGCGCACATGGTCGATACCCGTCCGAGCGTGCCTTCGCTGAACAGGTGCAGCGCCGACATCCCGTCCACCTTCACCATGTCAGCGCCCTGTTCGCGGAGGTATGCGTAGAACTCGTGGTAGAACCGGTACGCGTCGTGTGGGTGCACCAGGCACAGCTTGTCCTTTCCCGGGCCGACCCACGGACGGATGCAGCCGTGGTTGGCGATGGTGCGGTAGCGCTTGCCCAGCGCCGATTTCGGATCTACGCCTGCCCAGTAGCCCTGGAACGGGTGGTGGATCCCGAAGATCCGCACGCCAAACTGTCTCTTCGCCTTCTCGATGAGCGGTTTGAACCCACCCGGAAACTTCCTGCGGTCCGGCTCAAAGGAACTCAGGAAGTCGGCATCGCGCTGCTCCCACCCATCATCGAGGATCATGAACCCGGGCCGCACACCGCCCTTCGCGAACGAGCGCAATCCCGCAAGCACCTTCGAGGCGTCCACGTTGTGGTAGAACGCATCCCAGGTGCACCAGCCCAGCAGCTCGGCATAGGCCGGAACCGGTTTCTGCTCGCGAAGTCGGAACGTGCCGGTGTGTTCGGCTACCACAGCCATGGCATCGTGGACCAGCTGATACGGCTCTTTCCCCTGCATGACAAACGCGAGCCGCGCACGCGCTGTCCGCGCCCCCTTCAGCGCTCCATCGCATTCGACCACAATCCCCGCGGAGGTACCCCGGAGCCATGCGCGCAGGTCACCATCGACAAGCGGCAGCAGAACGCCGTAGGACCGGTCTGTCCGCTCCCACAGGAGGAATTGTGTCTGCGTCGGTACGGCCGACAGCTCTTCACCCATTGTCGGCGCCATCCAGTAGAGCCCGTCCATGCGCAGGGCAAGCCAGCGCTTGAGTCCGGGGAGCGACAGTGCCGGGGAACGTCCCCTGGCAACCATGCGTGGGCCCACGTGCAGGAGCATTCCCGATGACAGTCGCACTGTCGTGATGCCTGATGGTGCCGTGCCGATGATTGCTGAGTTGCTCATGTGCGCTCCTTGCACTGTCCGCGCGGAATATACGTGGAGTTCCCCGCACACCACTGCACCAGCTCCCGGGGTACCCCGCGCAGCCCCCAGGAACGTGCAGCTGCAGCTCCCTCTTGTACTGCGGTATGTCCTGAACTGATTTTATGGATGCGGCACACGCATCGCCACGAAGCCATCCGATACCGGGGGACCTCTGTGAAGCTGTTCTTCTCGAAGCACTGGCAGGACGAGCAGGCTCACGGCCCGGAAGAGCGCCGCCATGCGCCGCGGCACGAAATGAATGTCGTCTGCACCACCGCGTTCGAGGTCGGTGACACCGAGAGACGGGCGTTGCTGCTTGACATCTCGCGCACAGGCGCGCGGTTCGGCACCGCGCTCAACGCGCGCGATATCGGCGTGAGTGCGGGACAGGTGCTGCATTTCTACGTGAGTACGCCCTATGGCGCCGGCACCTGGGTTGGCAAGGTCGTGTGGACCCGCCCCGACAGCCGTATCACGGTATGGGGCGTCGAGTTCACCGAGCGCCCGGGCGACAAGCCGCTCTCGGAGCTTCTCGGCGAACCCGTAGTGGCTTCGTAGCCCCCGCGTTACAAACGATTTACATTCGTTTTCCCCGCACCTGACAACTGCGTGCCCTTCTGGTGGTACTATCTGTGTGGCAACACACGGCGTGTTGCGGCGTGTACACACCAGACCACTCGCGGCCGCATGGCCGCGCAGGCGAAGGAGGGCAGGATGAACCGGACATGTGCAGGTGCAATGGTAGCAGTGGCCCTGGCGGCAGCCGGGTGTGGCGGCAACCCCGTTCCCGTCTCTGCACCAGGCCCCCTCAGCCCGATCGTGGAACTCGATCATGCCAAGGTGCTCCTCGGCGCCGAGCAGGAGGTGTCATTGCTCGTGCGGTTCGAGGTCCCCGCCCATTCCCGCCGCGCTGGCGTCAAGCGTCCCGGTCTCAATGTCGGACTGGTGCTGGACCGTTCGGGATCGATGTCGGACGCCGGCAAGATCGAATACGCGCGCCGCGCTGCCATGCAGCTGGTCGACAGTCTTACCGCGCGCGACCTGCTCGCGGTCGTGGAGTACGACGACGTGGTGACCGTGATGCGGCCGCTGGCGGCCGTGCAGGACAGACGTGCGATACAGAAGCGGATCGCGTCGCTTGAACCGCGCGGGTGGACCAACCTGTGCGGTGGCATGATGGCGGGGGTAGAGCAGGTGCAGCCCAAGGCGCATACCGAACGCATCACGCGCGTCGTGCTGCTCTCTGACGGGCTCGCCAACAAGGGGATCACCGATCCGGGACGCATCGCGGCACTGGTGCGTGATGCGCGGCGCGCCGGGGTGATGGTGACGACGATGGGGCTGGGCCTGGAGTACGACGAAAACCTTCTGCAGGCAATCGCCGAGAACGGCGGGGGCAACTACTACTATATAGAACACCCGAACCAGATGGCCGCTATCTTTCGCCAGGAGATCGACGCGCTTGCGTCCACTGTCGCACGGGACATCCATGTCACGTTCGAAGGCGAGGCGCTCATCAAGCAGATCAGCGTATGCGACAAGCGGGCGAACACCGACGGTCGTGTGGTCACGACCCCGCTGGCGTCGCTGTACGCCGGCGAGAAGCGCTCGGTGCTGCTGCGGCTGAAAGTGGCTCCGGAGCGCACCGGACGACTCC
>CAZJJT010000343.1:0-5467 GCA_964546395.1 uncultured Fibrobacterota bacterium | reverse complement strand
CCGCTGGGCCAAGGGCTCGATCCAGACAGCGCGCAAGATACTGCCGCAACTGCTTCGTCGTCGCCTGCCGCTGTTCCGCCTTGTGCAGGCGGTACTGCACCTCACGTACTACATGGTGCACCCGTTCGTACTGCTGGTGGCGCTGCTGACACCTTTCGTGCTGGTAATTGCACGTGACTTCGTGCTGCCTGCGCTCCTGATCCCTGTTGCCACGGGGATGGTCGTGTCGACCCTCGGGCCCTCGGTGATGTACATGACCGCGCAGCACGAACTCGGCAACCGCTCGCCGCGCAAGTACCTGATGATTCCCATGCTCATGCTCATCGGGATCGGCATGGCGGTGAACAACACGTGGGCGGTCGCTGAGGCGCTCATGGGCAAGGGTTCCGCGTTCCACCGCACACCCAAGAAGGGCGCGCGGGGATGCTCACACTATCAGCCGCTGAAAGACTGGACGTCCTTCGTGGAGATCGCCTTGGGGGTGTACTGCCTGGGTGCGTTCCATATGTTCGTCGACACCGCCAGCGTCGTGGTCACACCGTTCCTCGCGGTGTACGCGGCGAGCTTCCTGTTCGTGGGAATCCTCTCGGTAGCCCACCGGCACAAACCGCGACTGGTTGACATGCCCGTGCGCGTGCTCTGGGCCCCGCGCCCCGCCGCATAGCGCTATCGCGCCAGCGCCGAGCGCACCGACTTGGCCAGGCTGCTCATCTCGAAGGGTTTCTGGATGAACCCCTTCGCCCCGTCGTGCAGCATCTTTTTCACTTCGTCGTTCACCGCATAGCCCGAAGACACCAGGGTGCGGACCTCGGGGTCGATCTCGCGCAGCGCAGAGTAGCACTGGTAGCCGCCCACCCTCGGCATGATCATGTCGAGTACCACCAGGTCGATGCTGCCGTGGTGACGACGGTAGTACTCAATCGCCTCTTCACCGTCGGTGCACACCACCACTTCGTAGCCGATATGCGTCAGGATGTCGCGCGCCATCTCGCGCACCAGCTCCTCGTCGTCAACCAGCAGAATCGTCTCCCGGCCGCTCTCCAGGTTCGCCCCCTGCCCCTGGGTGCTGCCCTGATCGCCCGGCGCGTCGAAACACGGGAGGTAGAGCTCAAAACGCGTCCCCTTGCCCGACTCGCTGTGCACGTCCACCACACCCTTGTGCGTCTGCACCGTGCCGTAGACGCTTGCCAGTCCAAGGCCCGTGCCCTTCCCAAGCTGCTTGGTGGTGAAAAACGGCTCGAAAATCCGGCTCAGTGTGCGTTCATCCATCCCGCTTCCCGTATCCGACACGTTCAGCCGCAGGTAGCGACGCGGTCCCCGGGCCGGCGTCTGGCCGTGCCACGGCACCTGGTCGACCCCCACTACAGCCGTGGTGAACGTCATCTCGCCCCCTTCCGGCATGGCATCCCGGGCGTTCACCGCCAGGTTGAGGACCACCTGCTGCAGTTGTGAGCGGTCGCCAAGCACGGTGTCGGCGGCGGCATCGAGCCTCTGCACGATACTGATACGCCGGTCGATGGTATGCTCGAGGAGCGCGATGGCGTCGCGGACAACGCCATGCAGGTTGACCGGCGACATCTCCGTGGCAGCCTTGCGCGCGAACGCAAGGAGCTTGGTGGTGAGATCGGCCGACCGCCGCGCCGCATCCAGGATCCTGCTCGAGTACTTCTCGAGCATCGGGTTGTCCTGGGCGAAGCGTTGACGGATCATGTCGGCGTAGCCCGAGATGGCGCCGAGCATGTTGTTGAAATCGTGGGCGATACCTCCGGCGAGCTGCCCGATCGACTCGAGTTTCTGCGCTTGCAGCAGCTGAGTCTCCAGCTCCTTCTGGTGTGTCATGTCACTCACGTGCACGAGCATCGCCGTGGCCCGGTTGCCCGTGTCGCGCAGCACCGTGGCCGAAAGGTAGGTGGGGAACGCCGCCCCGTCCGCCCCCACCGACATCATCTCACCCGACCACGAACCTGCGCTGCGCACCGTGTCAAACGCGGCGCGGAACGGCGCGGTATCCGGCCCGTGGAGCGCCTCCATCGCACTGCCGATCATGTCGGCAGGGAACCTGCCGTGCATGCGGGCGAACGAGTTGTTGACATAGGTCAGGTTGCCGTCCAGGTCGGCCAGTGCGATGCCCTCGGTGGACTGCTCAACAGCCGTGCTGAGCTTGCGGATCTCCTCCTCGGCCTTGCGACGCGCCCGCTCGTCGAGTATCACGCAGACGGCCGCTTCGTAGTTGCCGTCCGAATCGACCATCACGCTGCTCGAGAACACCACCGGAATTGTCGCCCCGCTCTTCGTCCGCGCCACGTGTTCCTCGGCGTTGCCGTAGCGTCTCGTAACCCGCTGCGTGGAGTCGTGCGGCGACAGGCCCGACTCGAACAGCAGCGACAACGGCTGCTGGTTCAGTTCCTCCGCCCGGTACTCGAACAGCTTCTCAGCCGCCTTGTTGACACGTGTGATCCGGTCATGCGAGTCCACCACCACGACAGCGTCACCCATGCTGTCGATGATCTTGTCGACGTAGTCACGCGACACTAGGCTGCTCTGCAGCTCCGCGGTCATAGCGTTGAATGCGTCCGCCAGCGCCCCAATCTCGTCATCCCTCGAGATCGGCACCACTACCTCCAACTCGCCGCGCGCGATCCGCCGTGTCGCTTCCGCCAGCATCGCCACCGGCGCGCCCAGAAACAACTTCATCAGCAGGTAGCTCACCACCGAGGCGCCAACCACCACGATAAGCAGCGCAACCGCGGTGGTGCGGGTGGTGTGGGCAATTCGCCTCAGCAGCGCTTCCTGCGACACCTCTACGCTCACGGTCGCGATCACCTCCACCGGGCTGCTTCCCGCCGAACCCAGCAGCAGCTCATCGGCACCCTCTGGCGGCCGCTCAACACTGATTGCCGCCATGAACTCGCGCGTGTTCTGCGCACTGCCGTCCCTCGCCTCGTGGATCATCTGTCCGGTGTTGTCCCTCACACGGCATCCGACGACGTCCGGCTGGCTGAGCAGGCCGGCCACGAGCCGCTCGATGGTGGGGCGGTCGCGTACAAGGACAGGGTACTGAAGGTTGCTGGCAAGCGTGGTGGTCATCAGCTGCGCATGCTCGGCCTGCGAGGTCTTCAACGCATGCGCTTCGCGCCGCGTGAAATACACGCCCAGGGAGATACCGAGAGCGAGGATCACCCCCACCACCAGCATCGTGACTTTCTCTGCTATCCCCAGTCGCATAGCCATGTCCCTGGTCTGCCTGGCGCGCCGCTACTGCCCGAACAGGGCCCCCGCCCCGCTCACCACTTCCCGCGGCAACGTCGTACCCAGCTGCCGCGCCACCGAGATGTTGAGCGAGTAGGACAGCGTGGAAGGGGCCAGCGGCCGAATCGCTCCGGGCGACTCGCCGTCCAGCACCCTGATCGCCACGGTGCCCGCCTGCGTACCGATGTCCCGGTAATCGCAGTCAAACGACACCAGCGCGCCCGCACGTGTGTACATCGATGAAAGCCCGACCACCGGCACACGCGACTCGAGGGCCGTGCGCAGGAGATGCTCGACCGAACTGGGGATGTATACCGCGGGATCAGGCACCATCACCAGGCAGTCCACCGACGGCATGAGTTCAGCCAGCGCGCCGGGGAACTCCCGCTGAGAGCCGATCACGCGAGCAACGATGCTGAACCCGTGCCGCGAGGCGACACGCGACAACTCCCGCACCGTCGCCTCGCTGCCCGCGCTGTGGAGCACGCCGATGCGCGACGCCGCGGGGAGCACCTCACGAAGCGTGGCCAGCCGCTTGTCGGCCGGAATGTTGAGCGACACACCGGTGCGGTTGCCGCCCGCAAGGCTGTCGACCTCCAGCACCATCGTGAACACCACGGGGACAGTGCTGACATGCTCACGGCAGAACTGCGCCGCGCGCGTGCCCAGCGCCAGGACCACATCCGGCGTCTTCTGCGCCAGGTGCTCATCGAACGCTTCCGGGGTCTCGGCGGAAAGGTCCCTCTCGTACACCAGCAGCGGGATCTCCCGGCTCTGCAGCAGCGCCCGGAACCCTTCCACCACTTCACGGTACGGGGCAGCCCCCGAAGAGAACAGGGCGGTTACCACGGCCTGCTCGGCACACAGTGCCGATCCTGTCATGGTACACACGGCGAATGCAGCGGCGGATGCAATACCCAGTTGTCGTCTCATACCCACCTCAGAACCTGCACACCATCCTCACGGCTACCTTCTGCCGCAACGGATCGCTGTGCGGATCCAGTTTGTCAAGCCCCACCGGATACTCATAGTACTCACGGTTGAACAGGTCGAACACACTTGCCCACACTTCCACCCTCTCGCGCACATACCCGATACTTCCGTTGACCAGGAAGCGCGCGGGGAGGGCAACATGCTCAGCGGTGACCTCCAGGTTTGCCAGGTCGATCAGGCGCGCATTCCAGGTGGTGGCCTGCGACCAGTGCACGTACCCGCCCACGCGGAGCGCCCCGAGCCTGGCCGCGAATCCTGCATTACACTTGTTGTACGGCATGGAGGTGAACGGCTGCACTTCATCGTAGCGATTGCCGGCGCCATCGCGGATCGCGTACAGGTACTGGCCCGAGTAGTTGGCAAACAGGTCCAGCCACTTCACAACCGCCGCCTTCACGTCCACTTCGCCGCCCACGCCCTCCGCCGAGCGCGTGCTCTCCACGTCACGCTGAAGCCAGTAGCCCGGGCGGCTGGGGTCCTGGGCGTTCGTCGAGTGATACAGGTTGTCGTAGTGACGGTAGTACGCGCAGGCGTTTGCCTGCACACGACCGGCGTACGTGCCATGGTACGACAGCTCCCCGGACACTATCTGCTCGGCCTCCAGACCGGTGTTGCCGCGAAAACTGACGTACACGGGGACCGACACCGCGGGGCCGAGCTCCACCGTGTCGCCGACCGTGAAATCGAGGTACGAATCGAGGTACGTGGGGTTGCGGAACGCAGTCCCGCCCGACACCCGGACCGTGTGTCCGGCCACGGGGGTGAACGCGACCGATCCGCGCGGAGATACGTGGCTGCCCGACAGCTCGTGCCAGTCGTAGCGTGCCCCCAGCCCGAAGTGCCACTTGTCGCCCAGCCTCAGACTGCCGTCGGCAAACACCCCGAACTGCTGTTGCTGGGCCAGCTTCGGGATGTAGTTGTTCGGCGACACTGCGCTCACGCGATAGTTGAGCCCCCACACCACCGAGAGCATCGACCACAGGTCGAAGGAGTGCAGCAGGTCGGCGTCGAACATGGTGTACAGCCACTCGGCGCCGGGGATCAGGCCGCTGCCGGCCAGTGACTTTCCCTCATAGTCATCGAGTTTGAACAACGCCCGCAGCAGGAACTGCCGGTACGCTCCCTCCAGCATGGCGTAGTCGGCCGTGCCGCTCAGCTGGTACGTGCCCACCAGTTCGTCCGCGAAGAACCTGATGTCATCCACCTTCGAGCGTCCCGCCACCAG
>CAZJJT010000342.1:0-5473 GCA_964546395.1 uncultured Fibrobacterota bacterium | reverse complement strand
CGTACTAGGCAGGGACTCGTTCCGCGGCACTGCGGAACACCACTTTGACCAGCCGAGCGGGATCGATCCACGCCAGCGCGTCACGCAGCTCTTCACCGGGGTTCACCAGCACGAATTTCCCCTCGGCTTCCTGTACCCGCTCAGCGCATTTCAGCAACACGGCCAGGTGGTGCGAGTAGAAAAAAGACCCTTCCGGGAAGTCCACTTCGAACTCGGTCTGGCGGCAGGCGATGTGGGTCCGCACGAGGTCGTAGAGCGGCGCCAGGTCGGTCGTGAGATGCACTTCACTGAGCACGTGCACCTGGAGAATGTCGCTGCTGCAGGACAAGCTGTACACCATGGTACCCAATATATGATGGTGACAGCGTGTGCGGCCAGTGGGAAGTGGGCGATGGGGCTGTGGGATGTATCTTCGCGCAATGCTTCATCTCGTGTGCGGTCAGTCGGTAGCCGACTCGCTTCGTGCAGGCGAGACCGGGAGGCAGGGGAGTGTTGTCTCGTGGGAAGACCTTCTGTACGAGGGCCAGCTCCCTGGGGCGGTTGCGCCGCACCGGTGGCGCGCCGTGCGGGCCACGGCGCTGTCGGATGCCACCAACGGCCAGCTTCCGTTCGACACATGCCTGCGCGGCCTTGAGGAGCAGGACCGGCTCCTCGACCAGTATGTCAAGCACGAAGAGGTGGTGGTGTGGTCTGACGCCTGTCTGCACGATCAGCTCATCCTTGTCCGTCACCTCGACTGGTTCAGCGGCCGCGAGCCGCCTGCCCGCCATTTGAGCCTGGTTTGCGCTGGGGCGTACCCCGGCAAGCCGAATTTCGCCTCCCTCGGGGAACTGCACCCGGGTGAGTTGGGCTCACTGTTCGGCACACGGCACGAAGTGAGCGTGGAGGAGCGTGACACGGCCTGTGCAGCCTGGAGTGCGGTGTGTGCCGACACTCCCACCGAGGTGGAGAACCTTCTGAGCCGCGGCACCTCCGCTCTTCCGTATCTCAGTGCGGCGCTGGTGCGGTTCCTGGAGCAGTACCCCTCGGTGGAGGATGGTCTCAGCCGGCTGCAGCGGGAGTGTCTCGAGGCAGTCGCGGCAAGCGCTTCGGACCTCTCGACACTGTACCCCGCGGTAAGCCGGACCGACCGACCGGCTTTCTTCGGCGACACCACGCTCTGGAGTTGCGTGTACGGGCTGAGCTGTGCCCCGACCCCGGCATTGGAGATCCGGGGGCCCGAGCCGTTCCCGCTCTGGGACCCGCCGGCCGACCTCTCCCCCTGGTCGTTGCGACTTACCGCCACCGGCGAGCGCCTTCTCTCGGGCGCGCTGGACTGGATCCGGCTCTGCGGGGTCGACCGCTGGATAGGCGGGGTGTACCTGAGCGGGGCAGAGGCGGCGTGGCGCTGGCACCGTGGACGGCAGTGCCTGGTGGGCCGGTAGAGTGCACCGACACGGGGTGGTCAGCACGGCGCCGGAATGCTATACTCGTGGCTGGAGAGAGGGCGTAAGCCGCCCCGAGAGAAGCCATGTCGAAAGCCACGCGCAAGTCCCGCCCCCTTCACGAACGGACGCTGAACCAGCTCTGCAACCTGATCATCGAGCACAAGTACCCGTTTGAGGATCTGGCCGAGTTCATCGAGGACCGGGCCTACGAGGTCTGCGAGTCGAGCGGCAACGATTGTCGCGAGGTGGTGCGGCAGTTGCGCAAGGTGGTTGCGTACTTCAGCAGGCCGGGCGCGGGCAGCGACAAGCGTGCGCAGACGCTGACCGATCTGTATGTGCTGATGGGGGAGATGTACCTCTACCATGACCGGCCGAAGGAGAGCCTGACCTGGTTTCGCAAGGCGATCCACGCCCGTGAGAACTACGCCGCGCCGTACCATTCGCTGGCGCTGGCGCAGGCCCAGTTGGGCGATCTGGCGGGGGCCGCGCGGAGTCTCGAGGAAGAGCTGATCAGGGCGCCCGGGAACCTGTACTCGTACCTCATTCTCGCCGATACCTACGAGCGCATGGGAGACTCCGAGCGGTTCGAGGAGACTCTCCATCGGGTCCTGGCCCGCGATCCCGACAATCTGCAGGCGCTGCACCGCTCAATTCGTCACTATGAGCGCGAGCAGCCCGAGGCCGATGTGGAATTCCTGCGTCGCAGACTGCTCTCGGTGGACCGCGACATGAACCGCACCGAATTGACAATCTGGACCTACCACATGTGCCGTGAGGGCAAGTTCCTCGAGGCGCTCGAGGCGCTGCAGCATCTCGGAGAGCGTGCGGAGGACTCTCCCACCGTGCACCTGCTGAAAGCCGCGGTGTACGGCGAGATGCGCCAGTACACGCGCAAGAAGCGGGAGCTGGCGCTGTTCAAGCGTATCAACCATGGCAGCGTACCGGCCATGCGAGGCGAACTCCGCCAGTTCGAGCAGGTGTTCGGCAGGTCGGCGGTCACCAAACTCAGTCGCCGCCTGGCGGTCACGAGCCCCTCCGCCAGTTGACAAGTATTTTCGGGTACACAACCCGCGGTACAGGGAGGTACCAATGCACGCACGCATGGTGCAGGTGGCGTTGGTGGCGCTGACAGTGACGGTACGGATGGGGGCGGCGGCGTTTGTCCACACGGCTGCTTCGGGCGGCACGGCGGGGGACATGATCTCGCTTGTCAAGAAGGATTCCGCTCTGGCGGTTCTGCCGGATTCGCAGGGAGCGACGCCGCTGATGCACGCATCGGGGGCGGGGAACACGTCAGTGATGACGGTGCTGCTGGATGCGGGAGTGCCGCTGGACGCGACCGACTCGCTCGATCGCGACGCGCTCGACTGGGCGATGTTTGCCGGGGCGTACGATGCTGCCCGGCTCCTTGCCGACCGCGGTGCCGATCTCAATCGCGTGTACGAGTCGGGCCAGACCCGGTTGAGCCTTGCGGCAGCGCGGGCCGACGTGGCCGCGACAGGGTTTCTGCTGATGAGTGGGGCGGACAAGGCACTGAAGAACCGTGACGGGTTGAGCCCGCTGGATGCCGCGAAGAGTTCGAAGAACGACGCGGTCATCGGGCTCGTGCAGTCGTTTGAACCGGTCGCGCCCGTCACCCCGCCGCCGTCACGGCTCTCCGCCGCCGACTCGGCGAAGCTGTACGCGGTGCGCACGTACGAACGTTCTGAGGAACTGCTGGAGGCGGTGCGGCAGGGGCGGCGCTCGTTCGGGGGGTGCACGTTGGTGCAGTTGGATCTCTCCAATGCCAACCTGGCGCTGCTGGACTTGCGCGGATGCGACCTGAGCGGTTGTGATGCCCGCGGGGCGTTGTTTACCGGGGCGGACCTGCGCGGAGCGACCCTCCGCAACGCCTACCTGCGCAACGCCGACCTGCGGCGGGCGCGACTCGACAGCGCGACACTCACCGATGCCTATCTCACCCGCGCCGACCTGCGCCAGGTGCAGGGCCTGAGCCTTGAGCAGCTCAAGCGCACCCGCAATCTCCATGGCGCGACTCTCGAGAGTGAACTGGCGGAACTGGTGAAGCAGTACTGCCAGTCACATCTGAAGGATCCGGGTACCGACTGGGTGGGCAACCCCTGGTATGCCAAGTCGACTGTCAAGGTCGGGGACCGGCCCGAATAGCAGTACTCTCCCATGTTCTCTCGCGCTGCAAAGGAACACCCGCAATGACTCCCGTACGTGTCCGTTTCGCGCCGTCCCCCACCGGCTATCTGCATATCGGAGGGGTGCGCACCGCCCTGTTCGACTACCTCCTTGCACGCCACACGGGCGGCACGTTCGTGTTGCGGATTGAGGACACCGACCGTTCGCGCTACGAGCCCAATGCCTGCCGCGAGATCTACGAGAGTCTGCGCTGGTTGGGGCTCGAATGGGACGAGGGGCCGGAGGTGGGCGGGCCACACGCGCCGTACGTGCAGTCGGAGCGTACCGCGCTCTACCGTGAGCACGCGGAGAAGCTCCTGGACTCGGGGCATGCCTACCGCTGTTTCTGCACGCCGGAGCGCCTGGCCGAGGTGCGGGCGGAGCAGGAGAAAGCGAAGTCCTCGAAGGTGGGTTACGACCGCCACTGCCGGGACCTTGACGAGCAGGATGTGCGAAGGCTTGTAGAGACGGGCACGCCGTACGTGGTCCGGTTCCGCATTCCACCGGGGCGCAAGGTGGGGTTCGAGGATGCTATCAGGGGGGCGATATCGTACCGCACGGACGTACTGGAGGACCAGGTTCTGCTGAAGTCGGACGGGTTTCCGACGTATCACCTGGCCAGTGTCGTCGATGACCGGGAGATGGCGATTTCGCATGTGCTGAGGGGTGAAGAGTGGATCGCCTCAACGCCGCTGCACCTGCTGATGTACGAGGCGTTCGGGTGGGAACCGCCGGTGTTTGCTCACGTACCGGTGATTCTGTCGAAAGACGGGGGGAAGCTGTCGAAGCGCAAGGGGGCGATGTCGGCGCTGGAGTACCGGGCGCAGGGGTTCCTGCCGGATGCCATGGTGAATTTCCTGGCACTGGTGGGGTGGGCACCGGGCGACGACCGGGAGAAGATGAGTCGGGAGGAGCTGATCGAAGCGTTCTCGCTGGAACGGGTGTCGCCGAAGGCGGCGGTGCTGGACGAGCAGAAACTGGAGTGGCTGAACGGGCAGTACCTGGCGGAGCTGCCGGTGGAGGCGGTTGCGGAGCAGGTTGTGGGGGAGTGGCGGGAGCGGGGGTGGGTGGACGCGGGAGCGGGGGCAGATGAGCCGCGACTGCGCACCATCGTGGAGCTGATGAAGGCGCGGTGCAGGAAAGTGACTGATATTGCGCCCAATGCAGCGTACTTCTTCGTGGATCCCGAGGAGTACGAAGAGAAGGCGGCGCGGAAGCATTTCGGGGAGGGCGCCGAGGGGCTTCTGGGTGAGCTTGCCGGCGTGCTGGAGAAGACGGAACCGTTTGAGCACCAGGGGCTGGAGGAAGCCTATCGGGTGCTGGCGGAGGGGCGGGGAATGGGGGCGGGGAAAGTGATCCATCCGACCCGCCTGGCGGTGAGCGGTGTGTCGTTCGGGCCTGGCTTGTTTGAGATGTTGGAGGTGCTGGGGCGGCAGACCGTGGTGCGACGGATACGTCGGGCCCAGGAGTGGCTGCGCGAACGCCGTTCGTCTTGACAAAGCACGCAACGGCATTGTAGTATTTTGTTGATTGACAGCAACATACTGCAGCAGGCCGGGAGGACGCATGGGTGGGGATGCGCGCAAGCGGGTTCTGATTGCGGACGATGACAGGTCGATCCGGGAGTATCTGCGTTTCCTCCTGGAGGAAGCCGGGTTCGAGGTGGAAGAGGCCGAGGACGGCGAAGTGGCGGTGGAGAAGTTCACCCAGGGGGTGTTCGACGTGGTGGTGACCGACATCTCGATGCCGGAGAAGGACGGGATCGACGCGATTATCGAGATGCGCGCGGTGAGGCCGGATGCGAAGATCATCGCGATGTCGGGAGTGGCGCGCAGTGAACGACTACTCGAGATTGCACA
>CAZJJT010000341.1:1753-5490 GCA_964546395.1 uncultured Fibrobacterota bacterium | reverse complement strand
TTCGCGGGATGGGACCTGCACCGCGCGCTGGTCCGCGCAATCCCGCCGCTGCCCCTCTCGCCGGTCGGTCCCGGTGATCGCTGGGAGCGCGAGCGCGCCCTTCCGCTCCTGTCTGCCCGCGGCCCCGCGGTCGCGCATCTCTACCAGGTGTTCTCCCTCGACAGCATCGCTGAGGAAGCGCCGTCGACACGGTTGGCGTACCTGAGCTGGACGTTCACCTACCGAGTTGAGCAGCTCGATGACACGCTCCCCCCCGCCCCCCGGCACCTGCGTGCGGGCGCGGGAACCGGCAGCGCCGTCCTCGATGTCACTGCACACGGCATTCGTTCGGCCGCGGTGTCGTTCCGTGTTCCCGCAGACCCTGTACTCCCGGTCATGTGGCAGGAGACCGCGAGCATTGCCCTTGCACAGGGCGAGCAGTGAGCGGCTCATGACCAGTACAGCCCTTCGCTTCTGTCTCCTGACAGTCACGGTGCTCCGTGTGTCGGCGCTTTGCGCCCCCGAGCGCATCGTCATCGCCCGTGACACCACCATCTCAACCGACCTCGTTGTCGACACCGCGCAGACCTGCCGGATTCTGCCCGGAGTGACGATCCGGGTCGAAGGCTACCGGCAGTTCCTGGTACGCGGACTGCTCATCGCGGAAGCCACCAGCGAGAGGCCGATTCGCATGACGGCGGTCGATCGGCCCCACGGTTCGGCCGAGCGGCCCGGCTGGCAGGGACTGAGCGTGGTGGGCAGCGACGCGCATGCGAGGCTGCGGCATGTGCGTATCGAGGGTGCGTTCACCAACGGGTTCTGGGAATCCAGCGGTGCTGTCGACTCGTGCGTGATAGTCGGCAACTACCGGGGAATGTACTGCGGACGGGGCTCGCGGCCGCATATCAAGGGCTGCCACATCTACCGCAATATCTTCGGTCTCGTTGTGAACCAGGGAGTGCCCCTGCTGCTCGACAACCGGATCACCGAGAACACCGTCGGTGTGCATATCGAGAACGGCAGCCGCAATATCATCGGCCGCAACGAGATCCGGTACAACGCCGAGGATATCCGGGTGGATCAGACACTGCAGAAGACGGACACGGTGATGCCGGTTCAGCAACTCTGGGATCTGATGAGAAGGCTCTACTGAAGGCTCGTGTGTTTGGGAGCCTTCGGCCGGGTAGGGGGCGGGTCGAGGTGGGAGTGTGCGACGTCCCGTTGGCCCCCACCCGCGGAGGTCTGCCGGTTCCGGCCCGTTCTGCTCTCCTGACACACATGTCCACTTGTCGCCATTTGCAGTGAGAGGAACACGTCATGTACACTATGGGGAAAGGCTTCCACCCGATCAACTTCACCTTCGCTTCGCAGCGGACAGGAAAGCGGCTCCGGATCGGGAAGCAGTCGTTCGTCCTCTCGGTTGTGGGAACGAGTGACGACGTTTACCGGGTGCGCATCGAGAACCGGAAGCTGTGGCCGAGAGACTGCTCGATGGCGGCATTGGCGCCGCTGAAGGGCGCCTCGGAGAAGTGTCGCGGCGCCGGCTCGCGTCTCGAGATCACGCGGCACATGGAGATCCGGCTCCGTGACAAGAGCGGTACGCCAGTGCTGGTGTCGAAGCCCGGTGAAGCGTTCGGGGTGAGCGGTCCGGCCTGGGTGTTCCAGTTCGTGCAGCCGCCTGCCGCGCAGTTCTACGGGATGGGGGAGAAGAGCACTCCGTTCGAGAAGTCGGGCAGGGCGCACAAATTCTGGAACACCGACGCGTACGGCGATTTCACCGGTCACCAGGTTGCCTACGGTGACTACGACCCCGACTACATCTCGGTACCGTGGGTGATAGTCAAGCAGGGCAACACGTACACCGGCCTTCTCGTCGACAGCCCGTTCGCCTCCATGATCGGCGCGGGCACGCGTGGCACGCCCGGGCAGACACTGTGGCTCGGGGCTGAACACGGACCGGCCTCGCTCTATCTCATCCACGGTCCTTCGCTTCCCGAGCTGGTGCGCAAGTTCCAGCGCCTCACGGGCCTCGCCCCTCTGCCCCCGCTCTGGGCGCTGGGCTACCACCAGTGTCGATGGGGCTACCGGAGCCGCACCGATCTTGCGCAGCTCGCCGCCGAGTTCGAGAAGTATGGGTTTCCCGCTGACGGGCTCTGGCTGGATATCGACTACATGCGCGGGTACCGTGTGTTCACGTTCGACAGGAAGAACTTCGCTTCGCCGCGCACGGATCTCAAGTCGATCACGAAGCGCGGCTACCGCGTGGTGCCGATCATCGATCCCGGTGTCAAGCATGAACCGGGTTATTCCGTCTATGACAGCGGCCGCGCGGCCGACGTGTTCTGCCGCAACCCCGCGGGCGGCGAGTTTATCGGACACGTCTGGCCGGGCAACACCGCGTTTCCCGATTTCACCATGCCGAAGGCACGGAAATGGTGGGCAGAGCACGTGCGGATGTTTGCGGAACTCGGGGTCGGCGGCGCGTGGCTTGACATGAACGATCCGAGCACCGGGCACATCGAGTGCGTCGGCATGCTGTTCCGCAACGGCACGGCCCCTCACGACGCGTACCACAGCCAGTACGCCATGCAGATGGCGCGGGCGACACGTGAGGGGTTCCTTGCAGCACGGCCGAACGAACGGCCGTTCCTTATCTCACGCAGCGGGTTCACCGGGGCCCAGAAGTACTCGGGCCACTGGACCGGCGACAACGTGTCCAGCTACCGTCATCTGCACCGTGCAATCGGCCGTTCGCTCAACCTTGCCATGTCGGGCATCGCGTTCAACGCTCCCGATATCGGCGGGTTCATGGGCGATACGACCGCACAGCTGCTCTGCGACTGGATGAAGGCCTGCTTCCTGTTTCCGTTCTGCCGCAACCACACCTGTGCCGGTACGCGCCGGCAGGAGCCGTGGGCGTTCGACCGCACGACGCTGGACACCATGCGCCACTACGCGCGCGTTCGCTACAAACTGATACCGTACCTGTACAACCTGTTCGTGGCGCACTGCGAAACCGGCGAGGCGGTCCTGCGCCCGCTGTTCCATGACTGTGCCGACTCGAAGAAGCTGAATCTGGGGGCCGTTGACGACCAGTTCCTCGTGGGGCCGTGGATCATGCAGGCACCCTTCGTTGTCGAGCGTGACGCGACGCGGGACGTGGTGCTGCCATCCGGCATGTGGTACGAACTTCACACCGGACGGTGGTGCGCGGGAAACCGGTGCGTGTGCGTGAACAGGGACCGGATGGCCACGCCGGTGTACCTGCGTGACGGCGCGGTGGTCCCGATGCAGCGCGGCACTCCGCGCACCAACCGCAAGGACCTCGCGTCGATCGAACTGCTCGTGGCCCTCTCCGGCACGAACCGCACGCCGACCGAACTGGAGTACGTGTTCGACGACGGGCTGAGTTTCGGCTACCGCAAGGGCGTGCGCTCGCGCTATCGTGTCTGTGCCCGCCGCCGAGGAGCGGCCCTGGAGATTGCGCTCACGACGTGCAGCGAACGGTTCGGGAGACTCGACGTGGTCCCGGTGACCGTCGATACGTACCGCAGAGTGGTGCTGTCGGTGGACGGGGTCGCGCGCGAACTCAAGGGATCAGCGCTGCACACCGGGCTGGTCGGCACGTCGATCCCGATGTGGCAGTGGAAATAGGACGGGCCGTACGGTGGTACGGCCCTGTGCACATTGGTAGTCCCGAGGGGAATCGAACCCCTGCTGCAGGAATGAAAATCCTGTGTCCTAACCACTAGACGACG
>CAZJJT010000341.1:289-1743 GCA_964546395.1 uncultured Fibrobacterota bacterium | reverse complement strand
ACCAATTTGCCAATCGGATACGGGAAGTTTTTTGGGGCGGTTGCCGCACACGGGCGCATACGGCACCCGCGGCACCGGGGCTCTGTGCTGCGATCCCGACTGTACGGCGTCGTGATCTACGCGACGATCCCTGCCGCGGAAGCGTCATCCGCGTTGTGGCTGACCGCTTACCGCTTGAGCACCTTCACCCCGTACTTCGGCAGCGTCACCATACCCGACACTTCGGCCCCGTTCAGCATGTCGGTGCCGCCCGCCCCGCCGATGTCCATCGAAGCGGTTTCCGTGCCGAAGTTCATCAGGAAGAGGTAGTCGGTCTTCCCGTCGGTGCGGACCGTGGCGGTGACGCCTGCTGGAAGCGGCCCGGGGAGGGCGGTGGGGAGCGAAAGCTTCTTCGCCAGCATGCCGTACAGATCATCCAGGAACTGCTCCTCGGTGCGTGCGGCAATGTACCACGCCTCCCCCTTGCCGAACGAGTTGCGGCTGAGCGCCGGGCGGCCGGAGTAGAAATCGGCGCCGTAGGTCGCGAGTACCTCGGCTCCTTCGGAGTGGACCAGCTCGCAGAGCGTGTGGACAGCGTAGGGACCGGACAGGCCTGCCCCTTTTTCCGGCACTACCGTGTTCGAGTCGTGGTCGTATATCGTGTCAATTTCCTCAGACCAGATCCCCAGGAGCTCCCGCAATGGCCCCGGGAACCCACCCAGGAAACACTGCGTCGACTCGTTGACGATCCCGCTCCAGTACGTGGTCACAAACGTCCCGCCGTTTCTCACAAACGCTTCGATACGCTCGGCCACGCCCGGTCGCAGCAGGTACAACATGGGCGCTACCACCAGGCGATAGCCTTCCAGCGGGTCGTCCATGCCGATCACATCGACCGCGATGCCGCGTCTCCAAAACGGTGCGTAGTGCGTGCGACAGGTCCCGTCATAGTCCTTGGCGCTGCGCGCGATTGCGTTGCAGTCGTCTATCGCCCACCGCACTTCCCAGTCGTACACCAGCGCCACCTTCGCGTCCACACCGCACCCGACCACGTCCTCGAGTTTCTCGAGTGCCGCCCCTACCTCGGCCACATCCCTGAACACGCGCGTATTCTCGTGGCCGCAGTGGTCAACCACGGCCCCGTGGAACTGCTCGGCCGAGCCGCGGCTCCTCCGCCACTGGAAGTACTGCACCGAGTCGGAGCCGTGTGCCACTGCCTGGAGCGAACTCAACAGGTGCATCCGGGGGCGCTTGAGCTTGCAGAACTCCATCCAGTTGGTGGTGCTCGGCGTGCTCTCCATCATCAGGAACGTCTTTCCGCCCTTCAGCGAGCGGTTCAGCTCATGCATCATCGACACCCACACGGCATTTTCGACGTCCGACTCACGGTTGTGCCAGCGCGGGTAGTTGTCCCAGCTCACCACGTCCAGTGCCTTCGCCATCTCGCGGTAGTCTATTCCCGGGTACGTGCCCAT
>CAZJJT010000341.1:0-279 GCA_964546395.1 uncultured Fibrobacterota bacterium | reverse complement strand
GGGCAAGCTCCTTGAGTGGCGCCATCTCCGCCTTCATGAAATCCACGTGGCGCTCGGTGCAGAAGCGGCGCCTGTCAAGGTGGAGCCCCTGCACGCAGCCCTCCCCGTGCGGCATCGGCGGCTCGACCTGCGACCAGTCGGTGAAGGTGTGGCTCCAGAACCGGGTCCACCAGGCGTCATTGAGCCGTTCCAGCGTTCCGTAGCGCGTCTGGAGCCAGCGACGAAACTCCGTCTGGCACAACTCGCAGTAGCAGGCGCCGCCGTACTCGTTGGAGAGAT
>CAZJJT010000340.1:0-5493 GCA_964546395.1 uncultured Fibrobacterota bacterium | reverse complement strand
ATGAGAGGGCCCAGCCGAACAACCCGAGCGCCTGCCCGTCGACGAACCGCGGCTCGCTGAGCCACTGGAACGCCAGATGGCGTCCGCGCGGCCGTTCGGGATACAGCGAGTCGAATCCCCGCTCGCTCAACTGCACCAGCCCCTCGAACACATCCCCAAGCTGTTCCCATTTTCGGCCCCGCACACAGGCGTAGGCCAGAAACGACAGCGCGCGGAGGTCCTTGGACTTGCATGACAGAAGCGTCCGGGCGCAGCGTTCCACCACGGCCAAGTCGATACCTCCCGCTTTGGCCATCTCGGCCTTCAGCGTGTCGAACTCCGGCTCGTGTGTGGCGCTCGCCCCATAGGGCGCGCCTGCCGATACCGGTGCGACGATCAGCTCAAGCAGTTCGGAAATGAGGCACGCTCCCGCTCGCGGTTCGTTCCCCCGGCATCCGGGGAAAGGAGCGCAATATAAGAAGGCGGGCAAGAAAAGCAAATGCTCTGCTGATGGGGAACGGGTCCATGCCGCATTCCGCTTCGTGCTGTGTTGGCAGGGATTCCGTCGTGCGCTTGATCCGCGGCCCTCGGATGAGCGATATTGCTGGTATGACCTCTGCCGGGGTCGATCAGACTGGCAGGCCCTGTGCCTCTGGGATCGCACCGAGCCGTGCGGTACCAGGAAGCAGCAGGGGCGAACGTCGGCAGTTGGGGGAACGCGGAGAATGTCGGTCAGCGAGACACGCCACGACAGCGATGCCCTCCGCGATGCGGCGGAGCAGACCGTGCCGTCGAGTGAGTTCTCCGCCGAGGCGCTGCGCAAGGCGGTAGAGCGTACGGTTCAGGAGCGCACGCCGGAGGCAACCCCCGGGCAGTACCTTCGCGCAACTGCCAGTGACACTGACTCGCGCACGGACACGAGCAGCGGCGTTGCGGCGCTGGACGATGTCTCGAAGATACCGGCACAGCACAGGCACACCACCGAGTCCGGTGCACCACGTTTCTCGCTGGAGAGCAGGATCGGTTCCGGAGCGACCTCCAGCGTCTACGCGATACGCGACACCTGCCTCGACCGCATCATCGCCCTCAAAGTCCTCAAGCACACGCGGCACGCCTGGCGCAAGGTCGCGAGCCGTTTCCTGCACGAGGCGCGGGTCACGGCCCGGCTCGAACACCCCAATATCATGCCGATCCACGATATCGGTCAGGATGACAAGTCACGGCTGTTCTTCGCCATGAAGAATGTCGAGGGGCACTCGGTCGGTGACGCCATACGGGCGGCACGCGAGGGCCAGGCGCCGGTGGCCGGGTTTCACGATGTCGGCGAGAAGCTCGAGATATTCTTCAAGCTCTGCGATGCCATCGGGTTCGCCCACGAGCAGGGCTTCATCCACCAGGATATCAAGCCTGACAATGTCATGCTTGGCCGTCACGGCGAGGTGCTGCTGCTGGACTGGGGGTGTGCGCTCGACCTCAGCGCGACTGCAGAGGCAGACACGAAGGCCATCTACGGCACACCGGCGTACATGTCACCGGAGCAGGCTCGCCGTGAAGCCGCGGATGAACGCAGCGACATCTATTGTCTCGGCGCCACCTTCTTCCACATGCTCACGCTCTGCCATCCGGCTTGGGCCGATGACCCCGAGGAGTTCTGGGAGATGAAGCAGAAGGGAGATTTGAGTCCGCTCCCGGAAGAGGCCGTTGGGCGGGCGCCCGCTCTCCTCCTCGATATCTGCCGCACGGCCATGGCCCCGGAGCCGTCGCAGCGGTACCAGACCGTGGCGCAACTGCGCGAAGCGGTCCGTGAGTACCAGGCGCACGCCGAGTCCATTGCGCTTACACACGAGGCACGACTGCGCCTCAAACGGGCCGTTGCACAGGCGGACTACGACCAGTTCTCGGAAGTCACACACGACCTGCGTCAGGCGCTGAGAATGTGGCCGCAGAACACCGAGGCGAGCCGGGCTGCGAGTGAAACTCAACGGGCGTACGCGAGATGCGCACTCGACCGCAGAGACCTGCAACTCGCACAGAGTATCGTCGGTACAGACCCCGCGTTCGACGATATCCGGGTCCGCCTCCGGCGACTCCAGGAAGAACTGGCCACACGGCAACAGCGCATCCGGTGGCTCAAGACGGCCGCCGCACTGCTCGGACTGGCGGTGCTGTCGTTCCTGGCCTACCTGGCCGTGGACTACTTCCGCTATTTCGGCTCCTGGCGGACGGTGTACCACTGGCGTTCGTCGGATGGTGCGCCACAGGGGCTGTCGCGCACAATCAACGCCCATAGTCCGCTGGTGACCGCTCCCGACAATGTGTTGTTTGACAGTACCGTGCTCCGCATGGAGCGCGCCCATACCATGTGGTTCGACGATGTTCGCGTACGTGATGATGTCAGACTGGAAGTACAGGTCATGTGGCCTGACTCAATCGACGGGTTTGAGATGCATATCCAGTCGCGACGCGAGAGTCCCCCGGAGTGGTGGATGTGTCTGGCCGGATTCAGTTGCCAGTTCGGCGGCAACGCGGGACAGGACAATTTCATGTCGCGCAATGATGTGCCTGGCAGTCCCAGCACTGGAAACCGCGTCGCTGCTGATTTCAAGACAGGCACGTGGTACTGCCTTGCGTTCGAGCGGCGAGGTGAAAACGTGACCATGTACGTCGACGGGAAGAACGTGTACAGTCAGGCCGAGCTGCTTCCCCTGCCGGGCAAAGGCTTCGAATCAATCGCCATCCGGTCGTGGGGGGGCTCACACGTGCGGGCCCTGACGGTTCGTCGCATGGCCCTTCCTCGCAAGGCCAGTCCGCTGGTGGTGGGCGATGCGGCCATAACGCGTGGAGACTACGCCGATGCGGTGGAGCAGTACCTGCGGTTGTCGGACGATTTCCCTGATGGGGCTATTGCTGAGCAGGCATTGGCGAAGGCAACGCTGGCGACCGACCTCCTGGGAGACGCCGCTGACAGCCTGCGTTACGAACTGAACCGGCGGATGCGGGTCCAGTTCCCCGAATCGCACTACTGGCCGCTGCTGCGGCAGTCGGAGTGCCTGTCGGCGTGGAAGGCGGGGGACTGCAGCCGTTCACTGGCAATCCTGACAGACGTGATGGACCAGGACCCTGAGACACGCCTGGCTCTGCGCCTTCTCTCGTCCTACGATCAGAACGTGCTCCCCGACAGTATCCTCTCCCCGCTGCTTACCTGTGTCGGCCGAACCACCCGGGCCGGGCGCCTCTACCTGCGCGGCATGGGCATCCGCAGTCTCGAGCCACTGCGTGGCATGAACCTCACCCAACTTGACATCGCGGACAATGACATCGCGTCACTCGAGCCACTCAGGGACATGCGACTGGAGGACCTCGATATCAGGGCCAATCTGGTTGAGGACCTGTCACCGCTTGCCGGCATGCCCCTTGCCAGACTCAACATCGAGTCCAACGCCATCAGGAGCCTTGAGCCGCTGCGTGGCATGCGGCTTGCGCGCCTCGATGCCGGCGGCAACCATGTCCGTGACCTGTCGCCGCTTTCGGGGATGCCGCTGAATCACCTTGCTATTGAGATGAACCACGTAGAGACGCTCGAACCCCTTCGTGGTCTGCCACTCTCTTTGCTCGAGTGCAGCTTCAATCCCATCGCTTCACTTGGGCCCCTGCGTGGTATGCCGTTGAGAGCGCTGCGATGTCGGCAGACCAAGGTGTCTGATCTTGCACCACTGGGCGGGATGCCGCTCGCAGAACTCGAGTTGTCCAACACCAATGTCAGCAGCCTGTCGGCACCTGCAGAATGCACAACCCTTGTTTCTCTGAAGATTTCGCGGACTCGCGTCTCGGATATGTCCCCCGTGGCAAACCTGCAACTCACCACCTTTGAGGCCAGAGCAACACCGATCGGCAGCATTGAGCCGCTCAGAGGCATGCCGCTCGGGCGGCTGTGCGTTGACAGTACGCTCGTCGCCACGCTTGAGCCGGTCCGCGGGATGCAACTGACGAACCTGGCCGTGGGATGGACGCCGATCAGCGATCTGTCGCCTGTCGACGTCAGCCGGTTGTCAGACCTCATTCTGGCCGGTTCGCGCGTGGCCGATATCTCGCCGCTGCGGGAGCGTCTGCTGACCGCCCTTGACATACAGCACACCCTGGTTTGCGACCTGTCGGCTCTGTCTGCGAACCCACCCAGAGCACTCCGTTTCACCATGGCCAGCTTCGACGCCGGGCACCTGAGAAGCGTCGTCCGGCAGTGGCGCAGGGCTGGCCACACCAGACAGGCGTACCTGCTGGAGGCGAAACTGGCAACTGAGCAGGGCGACATCGCAGCAGCAAGGGAACTTGCTCTGCGTCATGCCGGACACCGCTACCTGCCGGTACAACTCGGTGGACCGTTCGAGGACGCGGACAGCATCGCGAAGTCCCTCGGAGGGCATCTCATCACGGTCACCTCACGCGAGGAATTCCTCTTCGCCGGTGTGGTCCAGCAGGACTACGCGGTCTACAATGTCTGGCTGGCGCTGCCACCCACCGGTCACCCCGACCGATGGCTCACGGGGGAGGCGCTGACATACCGGATTTTCAAGCAAGTTGCACGCGCTGATGACACCGTACACTGGTACCAGTTCCTTGGTGGGAACCCCGGTTGGTTCCACGACCACTGCGATGCTGTTGAGGGAAGTCTCATCGTTGAGTGGGATGACTGAACTGGGACTCGCGCGGAGTGAATGGGATGTCGCACTACACCGGACCGGTCAGAATCGCAGTACTTGCCGACCTGCACTACGGAACCGCATCGTCGAACCCGGAACGACGCTCCGAACTCGCAGACATCGTTCTCGAGCGCGCAGTTTCTCGCTTGAATCGCCTGATTCGCCCGGACGTCACCGTGGTCTTGGGGGATGTGCTCGACGACGGCACTGCTGGTGACGCGCAGGAGAGAATGACACCTGTCCGCGGGATTCTGGACGAACTGGATGCTCCTTACATCGCAATTCCCGGAAATCACGATTGCGGAGCGGACACGTTCTATGCGGTCTTTGACCGCCCCCGGAGTTTTGAGGACATCTGTGGTGTTCGATTTGTCTCATTCGTCGACCAGGAAGAACCCGGATACAATGCCCGTCGGAGCGCCGAAGACCTGACACGCCTGCGCATGGCACGGAGGAACTTCCGCGGACCAATCGTTGCCCTGCAGCATGTCTGTCTCTTCCCGCCGGATCGGCTTCTTGCGCCGTACAATTATGTCAACGCGTCCGAAATTGTCAGGATCATGGAAGAGACGAAGGTCACGCTGTCAGTAAGTGGGCATTTCCACCAGGGCGCAGAGGACACCAGACATGGCGGCACTGTGTTCGTAACTGCTCCGGGGTTGTGTGAACCACCGTTCCCGTTCACCGTGGTTACCATCGACAACGGGCAGGTACATACGCAGCGTCATGAGCTTGCCATGCCGAAGGGCCTGAGACTGGTCGACAACCATGTGCACACCCAGCTCGCGTACTGCAGCCACGACATGACGGTGGCAAT
>CAZJJT010000339.1:0-5509 GCA_964546395.1 uncultured Fibrobacterota bacterium | reverse complement strand
ACCATCGTCGTGATCAACAGCGGCGGCTCGCAGTCGCTGAGCATCACCGGCAGCGGCCTCCCTGCGAATTTCGACGTCTACCAGTGCACCAACACGACTCCTTCGGTGCAGGTCGGTTCGATGGCGTCGTCGGGATCAATCACTCTGCCTGCGGCCAGCGTAACCACGCTCTACAACACTCCCACCAGCAGCCTGCGCGAACAAGCCCGTGACAAGCGGGAGACATACCGGCGCGGCCAGCGCCTGCCGACCGGTGATGCGGTGAGGCTGTGCGTGTACGGGCTCGACGGCCGGTTGGTGGTTTCGCAACCGATCACCGCCGCGGCTGTTTCGTGGAACGGGCTGCTGGACGGCGACCGCACGGCAACCGGCGTGTACTACGGCATCCTGCTCGACGCCGAAGGGAACGTGGTTCGCAGGGCGAACCTGGGTTCACCACTTCAGAAATAGTGTCACAGCACCTCTTCGACAGGCCCGCAGGCAGACAACTGCCTGCGGGCCTTCTTCCTGCTTGCCCCCGGACACAGTTCGTTGGTAGTTTCCGGCACTTCGCTGCTGCACCTGGGACACGAAAGGGACGCACCATGTCGCACGGCGTATTCACCGAGCAGCCCATCACAGATATCAAACCTGCCGGGTGGCTGCGCCGCTGGCTGGAGCTGCAGCGTGACGGTCTTACGGGGCACCTGGAAGTGGCGGGATACCCGTTCGACACCAAACTCTGGGCGTGCAAAGGAATACCATTTCGCCACGGGGCGCCCTGGTGGCCGTATGAACAGACCGCGTACTGGGTGGACGGGTTCACGCGGTGCGGGCTGCTGCTGGATGACCCGTTCCTGGTGGCAAAGGCGCGCGAGCAGGTGGAGTACGTGCTCGCGCACGCTGACCGCGACGGCTATCTCGGGCCGAAGAGCTGCAAACCGTTTATGCCGGCCGGCCGATGGTCGCACATGATATTCTTCAGGGCACTTATCGCCTGGTACTACGCCACCGGCGACAGACGAATCGTGACAGCGCTTCAACGCCACTACCTTGGACACCTTCACGACCACTCCGGCCATCGCGACGTGTGCAACGTGGAGATCATGTCCTGGGTGTACGAGCAGACCGGCGACAAGCGCCTGCTCGCGATGGCCGAGGTGACCTGGGCGAAGTACCAGCGCACGGGCGAGGACGATGACCGGGCGCAGCAGAGCGCTGAGCTCGCCCGCAATCGTCCGGCCAACAGCCACGGGGTGACGTTCTGCGAGACAATCAAGCAGGGCGCGATTTTGTACCAGGCCACCGGGAAGAAACAATACCTGCAGGATTCGCTCAACGGGTTCCGCACGCTTGACCGGTTCCACCTGCTTCCCTCGGGCGCACCCAGCTCCACCGAGAGTCTTCGCGGGCGGACCTCTCTGGACGCGCACGAGACTTGCGACATTGCCGACTACACGTGGAGCGCGGGGCACCTGCTGATGATCACGGGGGAGTGCGGTTTTGCCGACCGCATCGAGCGCGCCGCGTTCAACGCCCTGCCGGGTGCGGTCACGAAGGATTTCCGGGGGCTGCAGTATTTCAGCGGCCCCAACCAGGTGGTGCTGGCGAAGAACTCGAACCACACCCTTGCGGCCACGGGGGGAAAATGGATGTGCTACCGGCCCAAGCCGGGCACGGAGTGCTGCACGGGTGAAGTGAACCGGGTGATGCCGAACTACGCGGCGCGCATGTGGATGAAGCGGGGGGAGGATCCGGCGGCGGCGCTGTATGGGCCATCGGGGCACACGTTCAAGCGCAGCGGTGCCACAGTTACGATTGCCGAAGAGACCAGCTACCCGTTCGGTGAAGAGATTGACTTCTCGGTTTCGACGGACCGGGCTGTCGCGTTCACGCTCTGGCTGAGAATCCCCGGCTGGTGCCGGAACGCCTCGGTGCGGGTGAACGGTACGGCGCTGAAGCAGAAACTCAGGGCAGGGACGTTTGTGGCGGTGTCGCGCACGTTCGCGCAGGGCGACCGCGTGCAGTTGTCGCTGCCCATGGATCTGGCCATGCGCCACTGGCCCGGGGGTGGCGTGACACTTGAACGCGGCCCACTGGTGTTCGCGCTTCCTGTTGCCGAGAAGCGCGCGGTTGACATGTCTGACCCGAACCAGACAGCTGAGTTCCCGGCATGGGAGATGTGGCCGGAGAGCACGTGGAACTACGCACTGTGTCTCGATGAGGGGAAACTGGCTGAGCAGGTGCGCGTAGAGTACGGTCCGATGACCTCTGAGCCGTTCTTGAATCCACCGGTGCGTCTGGTGGTACCGGCCCGCAAAGTGCACGGGTGGAAACTGCGCCGCGCGAAACGGCTGCCCAGTGTCGGGGGCAAGCTGATCGACCCGGCGCGCAACAAGTGGCAGATGTACAAGACGGTTGCCAGGGGTGATTTCCTGATCACACCGCCGCTTCCCGACCCGGGTTCTTTGACTGCGCGCCTGGCATCGACGGTCGAGCACATCACGCTCGTGCCGCATGGGTGCACGCTGCTGCGCGTGAGCATGTTCCCGCTCACACAAACCGCCCCGCGGTCACGCCGACGCGCGCCTTGAACAGCCGCATGAAATAGCGGGGGTCGTCATAGCCCACCATGGCAGCGACGTGCTTGAGCGAGTGGCGTTTCTCGGAGAGCACGTGCTTGGCAAGCGAGAGGCGTTTCTGGGTGATGTACTCCTTGATGCCGTGGCCGTGGCGCATCCGGAACAGCCGCCTCAGGTGTGTGTAGCTGAGCGCGAAGCGACGGGCAAGCTCGGCGGGGCGGATGTCTTCGCGGAAATGCTCGTCGAGGTAGGCGACGAGCCCCGCAAGCACCTCTTCACGGGGCGCGGTTGCGGTAACTGCGTCGCGTGATTCGGCAAGCGCCAGTACGAGTCCGCAGATGATGTTGTGGCGACGCAGGCAGGAGCGGGAGTCGCTGAGCTGCATAAGCGGGCTGAGCGTCGCGCAGGCCTGAGACAGTGCCCCCATGGCGTCGTGGACCACGGGCCGCTGGGGGTCGAGCAGACCCATGTCCTGCAGGACCCGCGCCGTGGCCCCGCCGAACACGACCCACTGTGTGGACCATGACGCGCCGGGCGCACCGTAACGGTGCGCCACACCCGGAAACAACAGCATCGCGTCACCGGCCGCCACGGCGCGGTCCGGCTGTTGTTCGACGCGGAACACTCCGCTGCCTTCGGTGACCGCCACGCACCCGTACAAGCCGAGCACGCGAAGCCCGTCCGGGATATTCTCATCCCGTTTCTGCCCCACCCGATCGACCCACAACCCGAGCTGTCGTTCCATGGGCGAAGGGACACGGAACAGCTGGGATACTTCACGACTGGGGGTGGTCATTTTATCCACAGACATGGTCATAATGTGGTACCTGATGCCTCTGCTTAGGAATATATTGGAACATTGTACCAGTCATAAAGTACACACATGCCAAGGACCGCCGCTGCCCACACAGTATTCACGGAGTAACAGGAGCACATCAGCATGAACGCACGAGAGACATTCATTGCAGCCCTTACGTTCAACGACGACATCGGTGCGGGTATCCCGTTCATGCCGGGCGGCCCACGTGAGTCGACCCTGAAACGCTGGCACGCCGAGGGACTCGGCACCGACGAGTACTACCTGGAGGCGGTCCATCGCCACCTCGGCATCGGGCCCGACTCGGTGCAGCCGCACATCCACCCGGGTGTCGACCTGCGCATGGTGCCCCAGTTTGAGGAGCAGGTGCTGAGCCACGGGAACGGCCACTACGTGGTACGCGACTGGATGGGCAACGTGGTGGAGATATCCGACGAGTACGACGTCAGCTACATGCGTTCGGCGAAGGACTTTGTCACGCGGCGCTGGATCAGTTTCCCGGTGAACGACCGGGCCGAGTGGGAGTCGATGAAGGAGCGGTACGACCCCGATGAGCAGTCGCGGTTCCCGCTCGACTTTGGCGAGCGGTGCGTGAAACTGGTGGGACGCGACTACCCGGCCGGCCTGTCGGTGAGCGGCCCGTTCTGGCAGCTTCGCGAATGGCTCGGCTTCGAGCCTCTGTGCATGCTGACACTGACCGACCCGGATTTCGTCACCGAGATGGTCGCGTTCTGGACTGAGTTTGTCGACACGATGCTGGCCCGGACCCTGGAGCGTTGCCCACTGGACTACGTGTTCATCAGCGAAGACATGGCGTACAAGGAGCACCCGATGATCTCGCCCGAGATGGCCCGCGACCTGCTCCTGCCCTCGTACGAGCGGTGGGTCGGCACCGTGAAGTCCCACGGGTGCCCGCTGGTGATCATGGATTCAGACGGGTATATCGGCGACCTGATCCCGATCTGGATTGACGCGGGTATAGACGCCTGCAACCCGATAGAGGTGGCAGCTGGTAACGACATCGTGGCGTTCCGCCGCCGGTTCGACACACGTATGGCCTACTGGGGCGGCATTGACAAACGGGCAATCGCGGCCGGCGGGAGCACGATCGAACGTGAAGTAGACCGCGTATGCAGCCTTCTGGACATGGGCGGCGGCCTGATACCCTCGTGCGACCATGGTGTCCCACACGACATCTCCTGGCCCGATTTCCTGCGGTACTGCGAGTTGCTCCATGTGCGTCTGACGCAGCCCCGGATGCGCTCCCGGGTCTGTTCCTGCGCGGCAGCGTAGTGTCCAGTGGGGCCTGGGCAGCAGACGGGGGCCCGGAAGGACGCTTTTGCGGCAGGGGATTGCAGCGGAAATGCCGGCGTTGTGTGTCGGCATTGCAGCGGAAAGCCCGGTGCCGCGGCCGCCGAACGCGGCCGTTTGCGGCAGCCGCCCAAAAAAGCCGTACCCAGCGAGAACAATCGGGCCCCGTACACGGAAGTATTTTGGCTTGGATCGGGTTCAGCCCGCCTTCGCATTTGCCATGGCGTGACGGGGTGAGTCCCGTTTGGCCGAAGGGATTGTCGATGGCACGGGCGTTCAATCGCGATCATGACCACTTTGTGCTGAAGAACCGCATGCTTGCGGCAGCCGAAGAGTTTGGTCGCAAAGACAAATCCGAGACGGCAACGAAGCCGGGAGTGCCCCGGGAGCGCCAGAAATCGTGTTTCAGCTGCAAGCAGAAGAAGACCTGCACGCAGTTTCGCGCGAGGCGCAGCGGGGGAGCGAGCGGAGTGGTTTCTTTTGGCGGCAATGACTACGCGTGGGCCTGCGAACGGTATGAGGCAGCACCGGAGCAGAAGCGTGGAATGAGCCCGAAGGAGATCAAGTCGCTTATGCGCGGGTTCAAGAGGGCTTTGTAGCGCTGTCTGTGCATTCTTGGGCGAACGGTTTGTTGACTGTCGTCTGAGGGAAGGTGTATTTTTCAGTTTCATCGCACGTGATACTGTCGTGCGGCCATAGCTCAATTGGATAGAGCACCTGGCTACGGACCAGGAGGTTTGGGGTTCGACTCCCTATGGCCGTACCATCTTCGCGAAGGGCCCTGGCAACCGCAGAGTTGCCGGGGCCCTTCGTCTTGTAC
>CAZJJT010000338.1:0-5523 GCA_964546395.1 uncultured Fibrobacterota bacterium | reverse complement strand
AGGGTTTTTTGGGTAAGCTCTTTAACCGAGGCACCTGATGGCCGACCTGATTCTGCGCCAGGACGACATCGATCGGTTCACTACTATCCTGGACAAGTTGACAAAACAGACTAGAGTGTCACTTGTCGTGCTGGTGCATCGCGACGGGCACCTGCTGGCAAGCGGCGGCGAATCCGATTCGCACGACACCACCGCCCTTTCGGCCCTCGTGTCAGCCAATTTCTCCTCGACTGTCGCCATTGCCAACCTGATCGGCGAGAAAGAGTTCACGATTCAGCATCATGCCGGCAAAGAGAAGAGCATCCTGGTCTCCCTCATCGATGACTACACGTTTCTCGTGTCGGTCTTCGGTCTCCAGGTCCCCATCGAGCCAATACACGTGTACACCGACGAGTGCCGTGACGACCTCCTCAAAGCGCTCAATAAGCTCTACAACAACGAAGCGGATGGGTTCCTGCCCTCAGGCGACGATTTCGAAGCGGGTCCAACGGACAGCGCGCCCGAAGAGGAGATCGTGGACGCCGAGGAAGCACTGCGCCGGCAGAAGGACGGCGAGGCGGGAGGAGTGGTTCCGCGACGGTTGAGTTACACGACACGGCCACCCAAGGGGCAGACAAGCGACGGCGAGGAACGCAAGGGCGGAGGAAGGCATCGTGTTATTCGTGAACCGGACGCCGGTGATGCCGACCTTGAGGCGCTGGCAAACGCGATCTCAAGCAAGTCCGAGCGCGACAAAAAACCCACCTCGGATTCCAAGGGAGAGGGCGAGGTCATGGTCATAGACGGCAAACCCATGAACATCGTCTCGCTCAAGAGCAAGAAGAAGAAGTAGTCGCCGCGCGTTCTACTGCCACACGGCCCGCAGCAGTCCGTATCCCGCGACTGCCAGCAGACCCAGCGCAACCAGGTACACCCACAGCTTGATGCCGCGTCCCGACGGGACACCGGTTCCGCCGAACTCCCTGCGCATCATCTCCTCATAGCTGTCGTCGTCCGGCAGATCGATACCGTCGAGATAGGTGCCGTCCGACCATCCCGTGCGCTCATCGGAACCGCAGAAGGGGCAGGCCTTCGACGAAGCAGGGATAGTCTCCCCGCAGAATGGGCAGACAACCTTGCGGCGAACAGAACGTGCAGACATACGTCGCGAAAAATACGACGTGACCGCGCCGCGCCTGCTCCTCCCTTCGTATTTTAGCACCACCATGTTTGCTCAGCCTGCAGTCGCACTGGGACTTGCCGCTGGTGCGCCGATACTGCTCGGCGCCGCGGCCTCGCTGTTGGCCCGTGTGCGCCCGTGCCGTGCACAAGCCGGCCTCGTGGTCCATTCGCTGCTGCGCCGCTCCCCCATCGACTGCACATGGGTACGGCCGGCGACCCTTCGGCAACTCCTTGCCGCCCCGCACGGGATCCGGTGGACCACAGTGTCCACCTTTGAGCCAGACCTCGCCGCGTCAGGGCCCCGCAAGGCGATGCTGTGCTTCGACGATGCGCATGAGAGTGCGCACGAACTGGGCTTGCCGGTACTGAGTGCCACCGACACTGCTGCCACGGTATTTGCCGTGTCGGAGTGGGTCGGCAGGGAGAGCCGCATCGGCGATGTCTACGGCAAACAGCGGTACATGAGCGCCGAGAACCTTCGTGAGTGGGTGCATCTCGGACACGAGGTCGGCAGCCACACGGCCACCCACGCGGCTCTCACCTATTTGGAGAACCGAGAGGTCGAGCGTGAGCTCGACACCTCGAAGAAGCACCTCGAAGACATGACGGGCGCTGCAGTAACCAGTGTGTCCTTCCCCAACGGCTGCTGGGATCTCCGCACATGGAACATCGCGCGACGCCTGGGCTATCGCTGTGCGACTGTGGCGCGGGGGGTTCCACCGACACGGAGCGGGTTGCTCCGGGTAACCCCTGCTCAGAACTTCGACACTGCCGATGATCTGGTGGGCAAACTGCTGGGCACCGACAGCGTTGCCTCAGCACGCGGGCGTGTGATGGAGCAGTTTGCCCGCGGCACCCCGCTGTGGCAGTTCCGCAGGGCGTACCGTATCGGCAGGAAGTAGTATTTTGGCAGAACCATGAGCTACGCATCGTATACGTTCGGGCAGCTGCTGAGCGCCCTCGAAGCACACACGCCGGTAGACACGATAGCGGGCGACGACGCTGCGGCGTTGGTCACCGAGCGCGGCGCACGCCTTCTCGGGCTCTTCCCCTCACTCGAGTTGCCCAACGTGCTCTGGGTGCATGAAGAGGCGGCGTCGAAGTATCGGTCGGGGAACTGGATGGTGGGTGGTGAACGTCTGTGGATCGCTCCCGAACGCACGTTCTACTACGAGAACCCGCGCGATTTCGAAGGGTTCCATGTCCCGTCCGATATCGACCCCGGCAACTATCATGCGTGCGCCGGTGAAGACCTGACATACGAGAACCGGTTCTCACTGCTCGATCTGTCGACCAACATGGTATACGATGGGGCCCTGGCACGACGGGTTTTCTCGGCGGTTCCCGACCCCTACGGTACGGGCCTTCCTTACGCCGGAGTCTGCATCGATGACAGCATCCGCGTACCGGCCTGCTCGCTGGACTTCTGTGCCTGGACGGTCTCGATGGTCTACACCTGCGGCACGCGCTCCCCTGGAACGGCCCTGTTCCCGGTGCGGGCGGAGGCGCGCCTGCTGAGCTACTTCGCGCAGGTTCCCTCATCGCGTTGCCGTGTCGAGAGTGGATACGCGCGGTTCCGTATCGATGGCGGAGCGACGTACAAGATCGCCGTCGCCCCCGAGGACGTCGTGTTCGGCAACCCGTGCAAGGCTGTGTACCTCTCCCCGTTCCCTACTGACAGCCGCTGGTTCTGCGTGGTCAAGCGGGGTGACGATATACCGCGTTCACAGCAGGAGTGCGTGGACGTCCCGCAGGCACACCCCGAGGGGCTGCGCGGCGCCGTCCAGTCGTACAACAACGGACCGCGCAGCGACTCGAGCGTCGACGCGTCGCCGTTTGGCGAGATTGAGCTGCAGTTGGTGAAGGGGACGGACAGCGACGGAGACACAATCGTGAGTGCCGGCACACACGAACTGCTCAGCTACGCCGGGAGTCGCGAAGAGATGCTCGGGGTAGCGCAGGCTGCCCTGAACCTTCCCGAACCGCCGGCACTCTACTGATACTCAGTCAGTGCGGAAGTTGTACGGGGGAACACTGAGACCCTTCTCGGTGATGATGCCGTTGACCAGCTCCGCAGGCGTCACATCGAAGGCAGGGTTGTACACCGCCACCCCCTCCGGCGCAGTCACCCTGCCCATGCCGCGGGTGATCTCCGACGCGTCCCGTTCCTCGATCGGAATCTGCGTGCCGTTGTCGAGTGCGGGGTCAAGTGTCGAGCTGGGAGCCGCAACGTAGAACGGCACGCCATGCGCGCGCGCGACAAGCGCCAAACCGTACGTGCCAATCTTGTTGGCCACGTCGCCGTTGGCTGCGATGCGGTCGGCGCCCACAATCACGGCATCAACCTTGCGCCGGCTCATTACCGAGGCCGCCATATTGTCACAGATGAGTGTCACCGGCACTCCCGCCTGCATCAGCTCAAACGCGGTGATCCGCGAGCCCTGCAGCAGGGGCCGTGTCTCGTCCACCACCACCTGGAACGTCTTACCCCGCTCAAGCCCCACGTACACCGGCGCAAGTGCCGTGCCCATGTCGGAAGTGGCCAGGCCACCGGCGTTGCAGTGCGTATGCAGCACGTCACAGTCGCGCAGCAACTCGAACCCGTGCTCGCCAATCGCACGGCACATCGCCCGGTCTTCCTCCAGGATCGCCACGGCTTCCGCGAGCACCGCCTCAGTGACCCTGGCGACGCTCTGTCCGGCGTGCGCTGCCACGCACCGCTTCACCCGCTCGAGCGCCCAGAACAGGTTGACCGCCGTGGGGCGGGAGGTGGCAAGGTAGTCAGCTGTGCGGCGAGCCGTCTCGGCTGCCTCGCTGCCGTCCGCGCTGCCGCGCACAGCACGCACACCGAGGTACACGCCGAACGCCGCCGACACACCGATGAGCGGCGCGCCCCGCACCTTCAGCGTCCGTATCGCCTCGAACATCTGCTCCGGCGAGCTCACCGTCTCGTACTGAAGACGGACCGGCAGCGCGGTCTGGTCGATGATGACCACATCGCTGCCGGTCCACTCAATCGGCTTGAGGCGCGCCATGCACTCCGCCGCTAGTCTTCGTCGGCGGCCATGTCCTGCTGTGAGGCCTCTACCACCTTCTTGGCCACATCAGGCGGCACCGGTTCGTAGTGTGAGAACGTCCGAGCAAAGAACCCGCGGCCCTGGGTAATCGAGCGCAGCGATTGCGAGTAGTTCTGCACTTCGGAGGCAGGCACTTTTGCGTTGATGGTCTGGTAGCCGCCCTGCGGTTCCATGCCGCCGATGCGGCCGCGACGTGACGACAGATCACCCATGACATCACCGGTGTATTCGTCCGGAACCGTTACTTTCAGGTCGACGATCGGCTCGAGGAGAATCGGCGAGGCCGACTCGAACGCCTTCTTGAATGCCTCTCGGCCGGCCACCTGAAACGCGATGTCCTTGGAGTCCACCGGGTGCGTCTTGCCGTCCACCAGCGCCACCTTCAGGTCCACAATAGGGTAGCCGGCAAGGATCCCGGTCCTCATCTTGGCCTGGACCCCCTTGTCGACACTGGGCCGGAACGACTGGTCGATAACCCCACCGACGATCTTGTCGATGAACTCGTAGCCCTCGCCCCGTGCCGATGGCTCCACGTCGATTGCCACGCGCGCGTACTGGCCAGCCCCGCCGGTCTGCTTCTTGTGTGTGTAGTCCACGTACTTCACCGGCTTGGTAATCGTCTCGCGGTAGGAGATCTTCGGCGGCCTGCGGTCGACTTCAACCTTGAAACGCGCCTTGAGCTGGTCGAGTATGATATCCAGGTGCACATCACCCATGGCGGAGAGAATCGACTGCCGGATATCGCCCCGAAACCCGTACGTGAACGTCGGATCCTCTTCCCGCAGCTTCGTCAGTCCCATCGACAGCTTGTCCTCATCACCCTTCGACTTCGCCGAGATCGCCACGCTCACCAGCGGCTCGGGGATCTGGAGCCGTGGGAACGTGAACCTGCACGACTTGTCAGCCAGCGTGTCGCCCGTGTGCGTGTCCTTGAGTTTCAGCAACGCCCCGATATCACCCGCACGCAGTTCGTCGGTCTCACGTCGTTCGTGCCCGACCGTCACCTGCAGCGCACCCAGACGCTCGGAGGCGCCACGGCTCACGTTGTGGATATCCATGCCGCTGGTAAGCTTGCCCCCGAACACCCGTACCAGCGACACTTCGCCCAGGTGCTCCTCCGAGAGTGTCTTGAACACGAACGCCGACACCGCCTCGCCCTCACCCGTCTTCACCTTCACCGCCGTATCTCCCTCGAGCGCCTCCACCTCGCTACGTGACGCCGCCGCGGGGCACAGGGCGGCAATTTTGCTCAGGAGCTGATCGACTCCCATGGTCAGCGACGCGC
>CAZJJT010000337.1:0-5542 GCA_964546395.1 uncultured Fibrobacterota bacterium | reverse complement strand
ATGTCGGCATCGGCGCCGGCGCTGTAGCGACGGGTTGAGAGGAACATCGGGAAGCATGCGAAGATGGTGGGAGGGCCGGCGCTGTTCATGTCGTCGAACGCGGTATTCACCTCACTCCAGTTGCTCGGAGTTGCGGGGAATGAGCCGTGCGGGTAATTGATGTCGTAGTCGGGGTAGATGATACCGGGGCAGCCGGGGAGCAGGACTGCAAGTGCGAACAAGACCAGGACAGACACGGCGCGGTTCATCGGCACCCCCTCAGGGAAAGTACACAGCGGTTCTACTGGGTAGACACCGGCGTAGACGCATCATCGCTCACCGCAGGGGTTGCGGAGTCCCAGCTATTTTGGTATATTGTATACCATATACCAATCCACCGTCCAGCCTTGTGGTCGTGTTCAGGCAATTTTCTTATGAATGGCAATACCGAGATACCAAATCAACCCAAAATCATTGATAAGCGGAGTCTCTCCGACCAGATATTCATCCATGTGAAGCGCATGATCCTGACTGGCGAGTTGAAGGCCGGCGAGCGGATTCCCGAGGCGCGCATCGGCTCGCAGTTCGGCGTCAGCCGAACCCCCATACGCGAGGCGCTCAGGCGGCTGGAGCAGTACGGTCTGGTCGTGATCAAGCCGCGCAGCTACGCGCAAGTGGCGGGCATGGTGCCTTCGGAGGTCGACCAGGTGGCCGATGTTCGTGCCAGTATCGAGGAGCTTTCGGCGCGCCTGCTGGCCTCGTGTGCGGAGGAGTCCGACTTCGAAGCGCTTGCCGGGCTGGCCGAGCGCTGCAGCGAACGACTCGACAAGGGCGATATGGCGGGGGCGTTTGAGGCTGACAGTGCACTGCACCTTGCCATGGCCGAGCGCTGCGGCAACCCCTACGTGCACGATACCATGCAGCGGCTCGACGCACGCATCCAGCTCTCGCGCCTGGTCCGCTGCGGCACGCGTGAACACGTGCGGAATGCTATCCGCCAGCACGGGCCGCTTCTTGCCGCCATCCGCCGTCACGACCCCGAGGAAGCTGGGCGGCTGATGCGGGCGCATGTTCGCACCATGGCTCCGGAGGTGCACTGATGGCAACGGCTGAGAGGAGAGCGGTCTGGATCGGCAACGACCATGGCGGTCTCGATATCAAGCGCCTGTTGGTGTCGCGGCTCGAGGACGCGGGGTACGCTGTCACCAATGCGGGCTCTGACACTGCCGACATCGTGCGCTACCCGCACTACGCGGCACGGGTGAGTGCTGCTGTCTCGCGTGGTCTCGCCTGGCGCGGGATCCTCATCTGTTCCACCGGTATCGGCATGAGTATGGTTGCCAACCGCTACCCGGGAGTGAGGGCCGCGCTCTGCACCAGCACGTACATGGCGCGCATGACCCGCGCGCACAACGATTCCAACGTGCTCTGCCTCGGCGGCAAGACCAGCGGTGAGTTCGAGATCTGCGACATGGTCGACACCTGGCTTGCCACTCCGTACGAGGGCGGCAGGCACGACATCTCCCTGGGCCTGATTGAACAGGCCGGCAGCGTGCTGCTGAGCGGAAGACTCTGGGAGCCCGACGTGACCACCGAAACCTGAAAACCCTGTCCCCGCAGCAGAGGAGTCCGCAATGCCCGGCATGGCCCCATGGCGTCAACTTTATCGTCTCGAGTACCAACAGCTCTTCGAGGAGGGATACCCGGTCGGTGACACCCCGCTGCCCGACCCGTCAGCCGAGTACATCCCGCTTCCTCAGCATGACCAGCGCCGTGGGTGCGAAGATGCCATAGGCGAGACCGAGTGGGAGACGGCCTACCACGCGTTGTGGCAGATGCGCGGCAAGGGGCTACGTCCGGGTTTTCCCTACCACGAACCCGACGGGCTCGCGGAGATGCGCGCCGAGCCGGCTGCCCCGATGCCTTCGCTGCAGCTTCCCGATCGTGCCGAACTGGAGGACCGTGTTGCCGGTGCCTGGCTGGGGCGTTGTGCGGGGGTGACTCTCGGCAAGCCTGTCGAGATGTGGCGGGCCGAGGAGATCAAGGGCTACCTTCAGGACGCCGATGCCTGGCCCTTGCGCGACTACGTCCCGCCCTCGTCGCCCTCGTACGCAAGGCAGCCCCGGTGCATGGATGCCACACTGGGCAACATCGGGTACGTCCCGGTCGATGATGACATCAGCTACACGGTGAGTGCCCTGCGCCTGGTTGAGGAGCACGGCCGGGAGTTCACGAAACGTGATGTCTGCACGAACTGGCTCTCCAACCTACCCTACATCGGCCTGTACTCGTGCACGAAGCAGGCGTACTACCACCTGGTCAGCGGGGGGGACAGCGCCCTCTCCGACGAGTCCATCGCACAACTGCCGCTGCGCGTGAACCCGATGCGCGAGGGGCTGAACGCCTCAATCCGCATCGACCTGTTCGGGTTCATCTCTCCCGCCGACCCGGCGAGTGCCATCGCCATGGCCCACCGCAACGCCAGCGTGAATTCTGTGAAGAACGGCATCTACGCGGCCACCTTCGTGGCCTCCTGTATTGCCGCCGCGTTCAGCCGCCGGCCCACCGTGGAGTTGATTCTCGATGCCGGGCTCGCCGCCGTTCCGAAGCGCTCACGGTTCGCCGAGGCGGTTGCGCTGACACGGCAGTGGTACGACGAGGCCGGGGGCGAGTGGGAGCCGGTGTGCAGGAGAGTGTTCGAACGCTGGGGACACCACAACTGGGCCGGGGCGATCCTCAACTTCCCGCTGGTGGTGCTTGCGCTGATCCACGGGCAACTGAACTTCGGCCGCACCATCGCCACGGCGGTCATGTGCGGCATAGACACCGACTGCACTGCCGGCACGCTCGGTGGGATCGTCGGCGCCGCAGTGGGACGGCGCGGCTTACCGTCGTCGTGGTACGAGCCATTCAACGACCGCGTGCGCACGTTCGTGGCAGGCAACGGCCATGGTGACGGTACGATCAGCAACCTGATCGCGCGCACGCTGGCGCTGATCCCGACAGGCTGATGCGTCAGGTCCGCTCGCGGATACAGGTGCGGAGCGTCTCCTCAAGCTCTTCGATGGCGAACGGTTTGGGCAGCAGGGCGAGGAACCCCTGCTCGTGGAAATCGTCCGGCACCTTCTCGGCGCCGTAGCCGGTGGTAAGGATTGCGCGCACCTCGGGGTCGATCGCCTTGAGTTCGCGCAGGGCATCGATTCCCCCCAGGCCGTTGTTGACCACCAGGTCGAGGATCACCACGTCGAACGGCTCATCGCTTTCCTGCGCCTCCCGGTAGAGCCGCACCGCATCCTCGCCGTCCCGCGCTGCCGCGGCCTCGTAGCCGAGGTGCTGCAGCAGTCGCACCGCGCTCCGGCGCAAGTATTCCTCGTCATCCATGTAAAGCACCCGCACTTCGACCGGTGTGGTGTCCTCCACGCCCGCCGCCGTGCCTTCCGCCGCACGTTCTTCGTCGGGCGAACGCTCCGGCGCTTCCGGAAGGTACAGGACGACCACGGTTCCCGTGTCGCGGCCGTTGGTGACTTCCACAGCCCCGTCATGCTTGGTCACCACGGCGTGCGCCATGGTCAGTCCGAGACCGGCGTGGCCCTGCTTGGTGCTGTAGTAGGGGTCGAACACACGGTGGACATGCTCTTCGGGGATACCGGGTCCCTTGTCGCTGACCGACACCACCACATACCTGCCGTCGTGCAGCCCGAGCGTCTTGTCCTCGGCAACCGAACGTACGACGGCGCTGATCCGGATCGGTCCCCCCTCCGGCATTGCCTCTATCGCGTTCTGGAGGATGTTGGAGAGTGCCTGGTCGATCTGCGCGCGGTCGACCTCGACATCCCCGAGGTCATCAGCCGTGTCGAGTTCGTAGTCAGCGCTGGTGTCACTCAGGTTGTACCCGATAACCTCGGAGAGCAGGTCGCGGATACGGGTGCGCTGGCGCAGCGGCGTCGAGTCCTTGGCAAGCATCAGCAGCTGCTTGGTAAGCGAGCTGGCGCGGAACGCTGACTGCTCCGCGTCAACGATCAGCTCGTGCGCTTCACTCTGCCGCTCCACGTGCGTACGGGCCACAAACAAGCTGGTCATGATAGCGGTCAGGGCGTTGTTGAAATCGTGTGCGATGCCCGCGGCCAGCGAATTGACCGACTCCATGCGCCGTGACTTGAAGCGCTGTTCCTCGATCTTGCGCTGCTCCGACACGTCCCTGAACACCACCACCATACCGCGCACCTTGCCGGAGCGGTGACGGATCGGCGCGGCGCTGTCGGCGATGAGGTGCTCGCCTCCTTCGCGGTCGAGCAGGATCGCGCTCTCGCTGAATCGCACCCCTTCACCGTCGTCCAGCAGGTTTGTGAACAACCCGTCCGCCGCTTCGCGTGTCTTCTCGTTCAACACGACGAAGACCTCGTGCAGCGGCCTTCCCTGCGCGTCCTCGGTAGTCCACTTCGTGAGCCCTTCCGCGACCCGGTTGATCAGGCTCACCTGGCCGTCGCCGTCCGTTACAATCACCCCGTCGGCAATCGAACGCAGGCACACGGTCAGGTACTCCTTGTCTTCGGCGAGTTGCTCCTCGGCCCGCATGCGCTCCGCGATCTCCTCGCGCAGCATGCGGTTGGTCACACGCAGCTCGCGGGTCTGCTCTTCTACCTGTCCCTGCAGCTCGTCGCGTGCCTGCCGCAGCGACTCCTGGAACCGCAGCCGCTCCGTGATATCGTGAGCCACGAACGTCACCCCCAGCATGGCCCCGTCACGCCCGCGAGTCATCGACCACGACAGCGACACGGGAATACGCTCGCCGCTGCTGGTGAGAAACTCCGTTTCGACATCGCTCACCACACCGGTCTTGAGCATGCGTACGAACTCGTTGCCGTTGTCTTCCTTTGCCATGATCTTCGAGAACGGGTGCCCCAGCAGTTCGTGCATCTGGTAGCCGAGCATGTGGCACGCCGCGGCGTTGGTGGTCTGGATCACCTGGTCGAGGTCAACGAGAAACAGCGGGTCGGAGATGGTGCTGACGATGCTCTCAGCCGCGGCCACCGGCGTGAGCGGGAACAGCTGGTACTTGATCATCGCGTAGGTGATCGACAGGGCCATCACCACACATGACGCGACGGTCAGTTCGAGGAAGGGTTGGTGTGTGAGGGAAGGGATGATGATCTCGCTGAGGAGGCCCGAGACTATGACGACCGCGAGCCCGATTGCCACGTGCTTGCCCATCTTGCGGGTTTGGCGGGTTGCGGCGGTGCGCGCGTAGCGTACACACACGTAGAGCGAGTAGAGTGCGATGGTGAGTGCCCAGGAGTAGACCACGGCCACGTATGCGCTCGTTCCGGCCGTGGAGGCGATGTCCGGGGCCCATCCCCACGGTACCTCGAGCGCCGAGTGGTTGGGCGCGAGTACGCCGTTGAGCACCGTGAACACGAGTGACGGGCCGTGTATCGCCGCAAGCTTGAGCGCGACGTGGCGCTCGGTCAGGCGTCCGGCAAACAGCAGCACGAAGTGCAGCAGCAGTCCCAGCGACAGTGGCCAGATGACTCCCGCGTTGAGCCAGAACTGCGCCCGCTCGACA
>CAZJJT010000336.1:0-5572 GCA_964546395.1 uncultured Fibrobacterota bacterium | reverse complement strand
CGCGAACCGGGCAAGATCCCCCAGGAACGGCACGCTCACCGTACGTCCCCCCATGGTCCGGTCACCCAGCATGCAGACAATCTCGTTGCGGCGCAGCCGCGCCAGTATCTCGATACTCGCATCGGGCGCCCCGGGCGAGACTTCGATCACGTTGAAGCGACGGTTGTCTATCGCTCCCTGGTAGATTCGCTGAAGCGCTTCCCGTTCGGCTTCGAGCAGTACCACGTTCACCGGCGCGCCCAACCGGTCGTGCAGCAGGTTCCCGGCAAGCTCCCAGTTGCCCACATGCGCACTCAGCAGGATCACGCCGTGCTGCTCACCCAGTACCCGGCCGATACGCTCCTCCCCCACGCATTCGTACGTGAAGGGCGTCTTCCTCAGGAGCAGGAACGCGAAGCGGTCAACCAGGGCCATGCCGAAGCTGTAGATGTGGCGGTAGAAACTGAGCAACCCCGCGGGCAAACCCAGGCGGGCACGCAGTGTCCGGTGAGCTGTGCGTGCACCATGGTCGAACAGCACGTACCCCAGGCACGCCGGGTACAGCATGACGTACGCGGGCAATACTCCCAGCGTGCGGATGAGCGCGATGAAGAACCGGTTGCCGAGGCTGCTCCCCTTGCCTCTTCCGGTCCAGCGTTCGGTGGTACCTGCCCCGGACTCTCTCACGTTTCTTCGGCGGACTTGTTCTGTTCTGCCAGCAGCTTCCTCGAGCAATCGCCGCACAGGCCGTGGCTGAACGTCGCTTCGGAGTGCTTGCTGATATAGGTCTCCACCTGCTGCCAGTATCCCTTGTCGTCACGCACTCGCTTGCACACCGCGCAGATCGGGATGAGGCCGTGGAGCTGGTGGATATGGTCGGCGGCTTCCTGGAGTTCGCCAATGAGCCGCTCCCGCTCCTGCTGCGCCCGCTTGTGCCGGGTGATATCGCGCGAGATACCGCAGGTCCCCGCGATGGTGCCGTCGGGGTCGCGTACCGGGAACTTGCTGCTCGAAACCCACGTCGTCCCTCCCGTGGGCCAGGTCTCCTTCTCCTCTTCGCTCACGAGGGGCTTGCCGGTCTGCATGATCTGCCGCTCGTCCGCCAGCGCTTTCCGTGCGTGCTCCTCGGTGAAGAAGTCGGCATCGGTCCTTCCCACCGCTTCCTCGGGGCTGCCCAGTGCGAACCACTCGGCCATGGCACGGTTGATCCGCACGAACCGGCTCTGGCGATCCTTGAAGTAGATGTTGTCGGTACTTGCGTCCATGAGCGTCTGGAGCAGACTGCTCTCGCGCAGCAGACGAGCGTTCTCGTCGCGGAGGCGCGCCACTTCGGCGTTCAGGCGACTGATTTCGCCGGGCTCTTCCATACCTCTCTCCGTGTGCCCCGCAAAGATAGTACCTGCCCTCCGGACAGCAGAGCTCCGCGAAGTATATACGTCAACACCGCCCCCCGCGGGAGACCGGCATGTCTCAGCGCACAGGCGAACGGCCGCGCACCATACTGCACATCGACATGGACGCGTTCTACGCGTCGGTTGAGCAACGCGACAACCCGTGGCTCGCAGGAAAGCCGGTAATCGTTGGCGCCCTCCCGGGGAGCCGCGGCGTGGTGTCGGCAGCCAGCTACGAGGCACGCCGCTACGGGGTGCACTCGGCGATGCCGGTGCAAGAAGCGCACCGGCGGTGCCCGCATGGGACGTTTGTCAAGCCGCGGATGGCGGTGTACGTGCGCGAGTCGGAGCGGGTGATGGAGATACTGCGGGAGTACTCACCCGAGCTGGAGCAGGTGTCGGTGGACGAGGCGTTCCTCGATATCACCGGGACCGAGCGTCTGCTGGGTGAACCTGCCGGTGTGGCCCGGGCAATCGCCGTATCTGTGCGTGAACGCCTGCACCTGACAGCGTCAATCGGTATCGGCCCCAACAAGTTCCTCGCCAAGATCGCCTCCGACCTGCACAAACCAAACGGCATCACCACGGTCCCGCGCGAACAGCGTGCCGTCGAAGAGTGGCTCGCGCCGATGCCGGTGGCGAAGCTTTGGGGGGTGGGCCGGAAGACCGCCGAGACGCTTGGCCGGTTGGGCGCGCATACGGTGGGTGAGTTGCAGAAATTCGGCCGCGAGGACCTCTCGAAGCGCTTCGGCGTGTGGGGCAGTGCCCTGTACGAACTGTGCCGCGGGGTCGACACGCGCGACGTGGTAAGCGACGCCGAGGCGGCCAAATCCATCTCGCGGGAGTGCACGTTCCAGCGCGACACCGCCAGCCGTGACGTGCTCGAGCAGACACTCCTCTCGCTGGCGCAGGACGTCGCTCGGCGGGCGCGGAAGGCCGGGCTGAAGGGCCGGACCGTGTATCTCATATTCAGGTTCTCCGATTTCCAGAAGCACACACGCCGCAGAACGCTTCACGAGCCTACGTGGCTCGGCAACCGCGTGTACGAGGAAGCATGTGCGATGCTGTCGGGACTTCCCGCCGACCGGGCCGTCCGGCTGATCGGCGTGGGACTCACCGGGTTCGGTGGTGCCGCGCAGGTGAACCTGTTCGACGGTGGCACCGAACAGCGCTGGGAGTCCTCGGAGAAAGCGGTGGACTCGCTTACTGCCCGCTTCGGCAGGGCAGCAATCAAACGGGGACGGGAAATCGGCAGCCGGAGCTGACCGAGCGACACACGAAGATTGGGGGAACTCACATGGCACCTATCCGACACGGTCTTGCAGGTCTGCTCTGCACACTTGCCGTCTGTTCCGGGGCGCGCGCGCAGGCGCCCAACCCCTCATTCAGCCACGGCCTTCCCGCCGACTCCACCTGGTTCCCCATTGCGGTCTGGCTGCAGGAACCCGCAGATGCCGCCCGGTACCGCCAGGCAGGAATCAACTTGTACGTGGGGCTGTGGGACGGGCCCACGGAGCAGCAGTTGACCGCGATGCGTTCTGCCGGTATGCCGGTGATCTGCGCACAGAACGCCACCGGACTGGCGTGGCGTGACAGCGCGACGATTGTGGGATGGATGCACGGGGATGAGCCCGACAACGCACAGTGGAACGAAGGGACGCAGACGTACGACCCGTGTATCAGCCCCGATACGGTCCTGGCCCACTACCAGCTCTGGCGTCAGAACGACACCACCCGGCCGGTGTATCTCAATCTCGGAAGAGGCGTGGCCTACACGCAGTGGGGCGGACGAGGCACGTGTACGGGCAACACCTCGATGTACCCGCGGTACCTGCAGGGCTGCGACGTCGTCTCCTTCGACATCTACCCGGTCACCAGCAGTGAGCCCCAGGTGCAGGGCCAGCTGTACTACGTCCCCAAGGGAATCGACAGCCTTCGCATGTGGGGCGGCGACACGGTCCCTGCCTGGTGCTGGATCGAGTGCACCCATATCAACAGCCAGGACAAGCCAACCCCCGCCCAGGTGCGCGCCGAGGTCTGGATGGCCGTGATACACGGCGCACGCGGCTTCGGCTACTTCTGCCACGAGTGGGTGCCCTCGTTCAACCACCATGCGCTCCTCGACGATGCCGAGATGCTGGCAGCGGTCACGCAGATCAATGCCGAGGTCCGCTCACTTGCCCCGGTGCTGAACAGCGGGGTGCGACATGACCGAATTGCTGTCACTTCGAGCAACAGTGCCGTGCCCATCGACTTCGTGGAGATCTCCCACCCGGGGCCCGGCTACATGCAGTACACGTTCAGCTACCTGCTCGCCGTGTCGATGCGCGACGACACGACCACCGGGACGTTCTCGTTCCCGGCAGCCCCGCTTCCGTGTGCCGTGACAGACCTCGAGGATAGCAGCAACGTTCCCCTGGTTGGCGGCTGGACCGTCGCGTTCGAACCGTGGGAGGTGCACCTGTACGAGATAGGTTACTGCGACGCGGCACACCCGGAGGCGCAGGCGGGACAAGCGCCCGGCCAGCCCAACACTGCGGCACGCCGCTACGACCTGTCCGGCAAGACGTGTACCGTGCGCAACCCCGCCAGCGCAACGGTAGTGACGCCGGGGAGGCGGGACGCTGACTCTCGCGTCCGACTCCCCTCGCTAAGTGATTGAATAAGAGGGGTATTGACGATGGCCGGTACGAAGTGATACGATTGTACAGAATTGCCATGGCCAGACTATTCGCAACGCGCGTCCCTCATCTGCTCCTGCTGCTCTGCTGCCACGCCTCGGCGGTGATCGTCAACGACACCGTGCTGTTCGTGCTCAAGATGTCCGGCGACAGCAACAGTATCCGGTACTGCGACCGCAACCGCTCAATCCGCGACATGCTCAGCGGGCCTTCGCTTGCCGGCGACAACCAGTTCCTGTTCCGCTCAACCACCGCCTACCTCCTGATCGACTCCACCGGTGCGGTCATCGATTCACACTCGGTGCACGACGAACCCGCACCTCGCAAGGGCGACCCGCAGGAGCCCCTGAAGATCCTCTGTGTCCTCGACTCGACCACCCTGCTCTATGCCCGCGGGGTCACCACCCGCGAGAAGCCCGCGACGTTCTACATCAAGAAGCTGCAGAAGAAGAAGCTCAAAGAACTGAAACCAGAGCAGGCCGCACCCTATGCCCGCCTGACCAACGGCGTGCTGCTGAACATCGCTCGCAGCAGCCTGGCCGACGAGATGGCGCCCCGCGTCAACCTCGGCAACCAGCTCATCGGGTTCACGGGGCTTGAGCCACAGGCGGATCGCTGGTGGTCCCTCGACCGCTTCTTCAGTTTTGCCGCGCCAATCGTGCACGAACGAGACAGTCAGTTCATCTCGTTCTTCCCCGGTGTGAACGCCGCGCGGAGAAGCCTGCGCGACAAGTCACTCGACATGGCCGGCGTGTACGTACACAACGGACGAGACTATTACGTGGGACTCTGGGCACCCATGGGCAACGAGACGTGGCGGGCCGAGCAGACGCTGTATATCTGCGACCAGGCCGGTAACGTGCTGGTCAAGGACAGTATTCTCAAGAAGGTTGATACCGAGGTGGTGATCGGGCGTGATGATGACCCGGTGAGACCGACCATCTACTATGCGCGCGCCACCAAGACGTTCGTGTTTCCGCCCGTGGTGGACAACGCGGGAACAGTGTACTACGGCACCGTGGACTATGACGACCGGACGTTGACCGTTAACCGTCGACGGTACGCCTCGTTCGGGCCGAAAAGTGGGGAAGCGGCGCTGGCACACCTCGTTGACATCGAGAAGGACATCTCCTACGAGCCGGTCGATATCCCGTGCGCCTCGCCTCAGCAGATAGGCGCAATGATTCCGATGGTGCGATTCACCACCGAGAAGGGCGAACGAAGGACCGCGGACGTCCGCGATCTCACCCGTGACGGCTACATCGCGCGACTGACTCGCCAGGTGTACCGTGACGTAGAGAGTCGCCTGTCGCGCGGGCGCAGCGGCCTGCCCGAGGCGGTGGAGAACATCAGGGACTCGCTCGCCAGGCTTCCCACGGCAGGATGCCCGTATTCCATTTCGCTGTCGGGCCCCAAGGGCGTTATCCGCACCTTCGACTACGCCGCGGGCGAAACAGTCCTGTGCGCGCGCGTACTCGCCACGCGCACTTCCGGCGAAATAGTCGTGCGGGTCGATCTCGA
>CAZJJT010000335.1:0-5572 GCA_964546395.1 uncultured Fibrobacterota bacterium | reverse complement strand
GCAATGGCACCGGAAGGTATGGGGGAAGACGGCCGGGATGGTGTTTCAGCACGCGGATGAAGCGCTCGATCTGGAGGCGACCGTGCTCGAGACGTTCCGCGGGATCCCGGTGCGGCCGCGGCTGAACGCCGCCACGCTTCCGGGGCTTCTCGAAGAGCTGTTCGAGGCAGACCTGTCGCGTGCGTTTCTCTCGAAGAAGGTGAAGTACCTGAGCGGCGGGCAGAAGCAGCGCCTCAACCTCCTTCGGACTCTTGCGCTGCGCACCGACCTGATCATCATGGACGAGCCCCTGAATGCATTGGACTTCGGGAGTGTGCGCAAGGTGCTGGCGCTCATTGAAGAGAAGCGCAGGGCCGGCAGTGCGATACTGATGATCTCGCACAACGAAGAGATCTTCGACAGCGTGGTGGGCCCCGAGCACGTGTACTACCTGGCTGAAGACGCTTGATTGGTGATAGCGGACCGGCGATTGTAGATTGGAGGAACATGCGACCCTCCAGGATTCCCACCACGGTTTTCGTGCTCTGCGCGCTCGCGTTCGTGCTGCTGGTCTGGCAGACAGTCGGGCTCCTGCCCGAGCGAGTGGCGACGCATTTCGCGGGGGACGGCACGCCCAACGGGTGGATGACACGGGAAGGGTACGCACGATTCGTCATGCTGTTCGGGTTGGGCATGGGACTGTTCCCCGTGCTCATCGGGCAACTCATGGGGGCACTGCCGGCCTGGACATTCAACATGCCCAACCGCACCTACTGGCTTGCTCCCCAACGCCGGACCGAATCGGTGGCGTGGCTCCGCACCCACATGCTCTGGCTCGGGTGTATCATGCTGGGATTCATCGCCGCAGTTCACTGGTTGACAGTCGTGGCGAACATGGCGCCCGGTGCACGCCTTGAGACGGGCAGCATGATCCCGCTCATGGTGGTGTTCGTGGGCGCGTGCATCGTGTGGAGTGTCGTACTGCTTCTGAAGTTCCGCAGGCCGAAGGGAGCGCAGGCATGGCAGACGTAGTCACGAGGGTTACTTCGCAGTCGTGGGGCGGGAGAATCAAGGGAGCAATCGGCGGGATTGTGGTGGGTGTCGTGCTGTTCGGTGCATCGTTTCCGCTGCTGTTCTGGAACGAGGGCCGGGCAGTGAAACGGTACAAGGCACTGAAGGAGGGCCAGGGGGTCGTTGTGACGGTCGATGCCGGGGAGGTGTCGCCTAACAACGAAGGGCGGCTGGTGCACACCACCGGGCTTGCCACCACCGAAGAAACCCTTCGTGACCGCGAGTTCGGCATCGCCCAGAACGCCCTCCGGCTTCGCCGGACCGTCGAGATGTACCAGTGGATTGAGGAACAGGACAGTGAGACGCGCAAGAAGGTGGGTGGCGGGACCGAGACGGACACGACCTACACGTACCGCAACGAGTGGCGAGACGAGCTGGTGCGCTCATCGGAGTTCGAAGAGCAGGCGGGACACGAGAACCCGTCCGACATACCGTTCAAGTCGCTGGACCTGCTGGCGGAGAAGGCCACTCTCGGGGCATACCGCCTTCCTTCCTCGATGGTGGCGCGGATCAGCGCGTTTGAGGACCTGAGCGTGCCGGAGGGCGCGAAGCCACCGCGACTCGTGCGAAAGAAGGGGCAGGCATACGCAGGGGGATTCTACATCGGCGATGCTCCGGACAGTCCGCAGGTCGGTGACGTGCGCATTTCGTTCAGCGTGGTGAAACCGACGACAATCTCGGTGGTGGCACAGCAGGACGGCAGCACGTTCCGCCCGTACCAGACCCAGGCAGGCGGCAGCGTCGATCTGCTGCAGACCGGCACGCACAGTTCGGAAGAGATGTTTGCGGCTGCACATGCGGCCAACAGGATGCTGACCTGGTTTCTGCGTGTGGCGGGATTCCTGTGCATGTTTTTCGGGCTCCTGCTCGTTTTCAAACCGCTGTCGGTGCTCGCGGACGTGCTGCCGGTCCTGGGCACCATCGTGGGAGCCGGGTCGGGACTCATCGCGTTCCTTGCGGCCGCTCCCCTGTCGCTGGTGACAATCGCGATTGCATGGGTAGTGTACCGACCGCTGCTGGGGATCGCGATCCTGATCCCGGCGGTCGTGCTGGTCGTGCTGCTCGTCAAGAAGCTGCGGAAGAAGACATGAGGGGATGGACGACGGGCCTGATCTGAACGCAATTCTGGGTGCGCAACGCGCGTACTGGCGCAGCGGCGTCACGCAGGACCTCGCGTCGCGCCGCACCGCCCTGCGTGCACTGCATGCGTCGCTGGTCTCGGAAGAAGCGATGCTGTGTGAGGCGCTCGGGCGCGACCTTGGCAAGTCGTGGCACGAAGCGTACGAGACGGAGGTCGGACTGCTGCGGCAGGAGTGCCGGCACGCCCTCAGCCGTCTTCGCTCCTGGGCAAAGCCCCGGGCTGTGCACACTCCCCTTTCGCAGTTCCCGGCACGCTCGCATGTCGTTGCCCGGCCGCTCGGATCGGTCCTGGTCATCACGCCGTGGAACTACCCGCTGCTGTTGAGCCTTGGGCCGGTCATCGGTGCACTTGCCGCGGGGAACACGGTCGTACTCAAACCCTCCGAGCGCTCCCCCGCTTCTTCCGCCGCCCTTCGCACGTTCTTCGCGCGCACGTTTCCGCCGGAGCTGGCGTGGTGCGCACCGCCTGAGCGCAAGACAGGGGCGCAGCTGGGTGAACTGCGCTGGGACCATATCTTCTTCATAGGCGGCAGCGAAACCGCCCACCAGGTGCTGCGCGCCGCGGAGAAACACCTCACACCGATCACCCTCGAGCTTGGCGGCAAGAACCCCTGCATCGTCGACCATACCGCCCCGACAGCACTCACCGCACGCCGGGTCGTATGGGGGAAGTTCCTCAATGCGGGCCAGACCTGCATCGCCCCGGACTATCTCGTGGTGCACGAGTCCGCCCGCGGCCCCCTGACTGAGGCAGTGCGCACGGAACTGCTCCGCATGTTCGGCGAGAACCCGTGCGGCAATCCCGACTACGCCCGCATCGTCGACCGTGCCCATTTCGATCACCTCTGCCGCCTTCTCGGCAGCCACCAGCCGCTGATTGGCGGCGAGCGTGACCCCGACACGCTTCGCTTTGCCCCCACAGTGCTCCTTCTCGACTCGTGGGAAGACCGCCTGGCCACCGAGGAAGTGTTCGGGCCGATTCTGCCAGTACTGACCTATCGTACGGAAGACGAACTGCGCGCACGCATGGCCGGCCAGCCCGACGCCCTCTCGGCGTACGTGTTCAGCCGCCGCACGCGTTGGGCGCGGCAACTGCTGCATTCGCTGCGCTGCGGCGGCGGATGTGTCAACGACACGATCTCTCACATCGTGCCGCCGGAGCTCCCGTTCGGCGGTGTTGGCGCGAGCGGGTTCGGACGCTACCGGGGCCGAGCGGGGTTCGACACATTCTCGAACCTGGTGGGAGTGCTTGAGAAAGGTCTCTGGTTCGACCTCGGCGTGCGGTATCCGCCGTATGCGGGGCTGAAAGCGAAACTGCTGCGGTGGTTTCTCGGATAGGAGCACGTGAAACCGGGGCCAGGACATTCGTCTCAGCCCGCTTCAGCCGTCCAGTACTTCCCGCACCTTCCCGCTCAGGGAGTCGACCGTGAACGGCTTGGCCAGGAAGTGTACTCCCTTGTCGAGCACCCCGTGGTGCACGATTGCGTTGTCGGTGTAGCCGGAGACGTACAGGACCTTGATTGAAGGGTATTGATCCGCCAGGCGCACCGCAAGGTCGCGACCGCTCATCCCCCCCGGCATGATAACATCCGTCACCAGCAGATCAATTGCGCCTTCATGGCTGCGGCAGACCTCCAACGCTTGGTCCGCCCGCCGCGCCTTGAGTACCCGGTAGCCCTTGCGGACCAGGATCCGCTCCGCAAGACCGATGATGAGTTCCTCGTCCTCCACCAGCAACACCGTCTCGTGCCCAAGCTTCGCCCCGGTTGCCGGGGCGGCAGGCTTCGGCACTTCCACCGCCCTGTCTGCCGACACATGCACGGGGAAGTAGATGCGGAACGTGGTGCCCCGACCGGGCTCGCTGTAGAGGTTGATCGAGCCGCCGCTTTGCCTGACAATCCCGTGGACGGTGGCCAGGCCCAGCCCGGTTCCCTTGCCGAGTCGCTTGGTGGTGAAGAAGGGTTCGAAGGCGACCCGCTGAAGCTCCTTGTCCATGCCGCTCCCCGTGTCACTGATTGCCAGCAGCACGTACTCACCGGGCACCGCGTCGGGGTGCGTCTCGGCGTAGGCCTCGTCAAGCACGGCGTTCGCTGTCTCAATCGTCAGCCGCCCCCCGTCCGGCATCGCGTCCCTCGCGTTCACCACGAGGTTCATAACTATCTGCTGTACCTGCCCCCGGTCGAGGTAGACCGGCTTCAGCCCTGGCGCCGCTTCCAGTTCGAGCGCGACGTCCTCACCCACCAGCCGCCGCACCATGGCCTCCATGTCTCCGAGCACGTCGTTGAGGTCGAGCACGCAGGCCTGGAGGACCTGTTTGCGGCTGAATGCCAGCAGTTGGTTGGTAACCCGTGCGGCCTGTTCGGCCGCCTTGCGCACTTGCCCCAGGTCGTGCCGCACCCCTTCGTCGATATCGGTGCGCTCGAGCACCAGGTCGCCAAGCCCGATGATTGCGGTCAGGAGGTTGTTGAAATCGTGCGCGACACCGCCGGCGAGGCGACCCACCGCCTCCATCTTCTGTGCCTGCCGCAACTGCTCCTCGACAAGTTCCCGCGCGGCCACTTCCCGGCGAAGCGATTCCTCGGCTGCCCGCCGCTCATCGGCGTCCGTGCGTGCCCGCTGCAGCGAGCCCGTTACGATACGAAGGGCCCATGCGACATTGAACCCCGCAACCACCATCAGTATGACCATCGTGACCGCATCCGCCACTGTCGCGTTTGCCGACATCGGCTGGGGGGAACGCGCCGCTCGATTCCGCCCAGTAGGTCGCTCCCAGCGCAGCCGTGCTGACCACCAGTGAGACGACCGTGCCCCGCATGCCGAGCAGCAATCCGGCCATCACCACGATCAGCAGGTAGCCGCTGGTGCCGGCGGTCAGAATCGTGCCGCGAACAAGCAGCGTACCGGTGACTGCACCCACGCCGACAAGCACTACCATCCACGACAGCAGGCGGACCCGGCCGGCGCGGAGTACCACCCGCATGCCGAGAAGCACCAGCGCCGCGAGAGCAAGCACCAGCCACGATCCAGCCCGGGGCACCGCCGCAAAGGGCAGCGAGACCGCCACGACCGGCATGCACACGAGGATCATGTTGATATAGCCGCTCAGCAGACGAGCCGAGCGGGTCTGCTCCTCGTCGGCAAGCACCGGCGCGGCGAACAGGTTTCTCAGGTATTGCGCCATACCGTTCCTATCCTGCAGTGCTCACACTGTCTGGCTGAGCCTACCATCCGAGCGACTGCACTGCAAGCCTATTTCCACACCTCCGGATCGTGCCAGTACTCGACTCCAAGGGAGTCGAACAGGGCACTCTGGCCCCGGAGACGTTGCCTGAAACCCTCCCAGTCCCGTTGCTCCTTCTTCGACCACCCGGCCTCGGCCAGT